>JABFRY010000414.1 GCA_013140955.1 Acidobacteriota bacterium | reverse complement strand
ATCGTGTCCTGCGCGCCGCGCGCGGGTCGTCGCGCAGGACACGATGGCGCGCGTGCGCGAGGCCGTCAAGCTGCGCTACTAGCCGAAGACACCGTGACCGAGCATTCCGACTTCGAGTCGTCGCCCGACGCGTACCGCGTCAAGCTCGACGCCTTCGAGGGCCCCCTCGACCTCCTGCTCCACCTCATTCGCAAGAACGAGGTGAACATCTACGACATCCCGATCGCGCTCGTCACCGAGCAGTACCTCGCGTACATCGATCTGATGCGGGAGCTCAACCTCGATCTCGCGGGGGAGTTCCTGGTGATGGCCGCGACGCTCATTCACATCAAGTCGCGGATGCTGCTTCCGCGGCCGGAGTCGGCACCCGACGATACCGAGGCCGACGAAGATCCCCGTGAAGTCCTGGTCCGGCGCCTGCTGGAGCATCAGCAGTTCAAGGCTGCCGCCGAGCTCCTGCACGAGCGTGAGACCGTGCGCAGCGCGCAGTTCACACGTCCGGACGCCAGCGTGGCGGCCATTGCGGGCGACGAGTACGAGCCGGAACTCGAGGTGGACCTCTTCGGCCTGCTCGCCGCCTTCCGCGGCGTGCTGGAGCGCGCCAACAGGCGTCCCCGCATGGTGCTGCCCCCGGAACAGCTGTCCATCGAGGCCCGCATCCATCAGCTGCTCTCGCGGCTGTCCGAGACGGAGGCGTGCGGGTTCGAGGAGCTGTTCGGAGACGGGGACGGCTCCAAACCGTTCCTCATCGTGACGTTCCTCGCGCTGCTGGAGATGATCCGTCTCAAGCTGATTCGCGTGTTCCAGGCGGGCTCCTTCGGGCCGATTCGCGTCTACCGGCGTGCGCGACCGGTGGATGCGCCTCACCCGATCGGGGACCCGCAGACCTGAAGTGACCGAGGCGGCCCCTGGGGCTGCCGAGAGGACAGCCGTGCATGGCAGACACTCCTGACCCCCCCGTCACAACGGATGCAGCGCCAGAGGGCCACGTCTCATCCCCCGGACTCGAGGCCGACGGGCCGGCGACGTCGGACGTGTCGGCGCACGGTGCACCAGACACCGAGGGCACCGAGGCCCCTGATGCCGCTGGTGCCGCCGAGGCCGCTGGTGTCCCCGATGCTGCTGGTGCCGCCGATGATGCGCCCGGCCCGGGGCTCGATGCGATTCTCGGGGAAGCGCAGGCCCCCGCGGTCTCGGCCGAACTCAAGGCGATCGTCGAGGCCCTGGTGTTCGCGTCGCCCGATCCTCTCACCATGCGGGTGCTGTTTCGCCTGCTGGCCGACGAGCCCAAGGACGATGTCCGCGCCGCGCTCGAGGCCCTGAAGCAGGAGTACGACAGCCGGCCCGGCCTGCAGATGGTGGAGGTGGCGGGCGGCTACCAGATCGTGACGCGCCCGGACCTGCACGAATGGGTGCGTCGGCTCTTCCACGAACGCTCGACGCAGAAGCTGACGGTACAGGGGCTCGAGACGCTGGCGATCATCGCCTATCGGCAGCCCGTCACCGCCCTCGAGGTCACCGAGATCCGTGGCGTGAACGCGTCGGGCGTCCTGACGACGCTGCTGGAGCGCCACCTGATCAAGATCGTCGGGCGCAAGAACGTGGTGGGACGTCCCTTCCTCTACGCCACGACGCGGGAGTTCCTGATTCGCTTCGGCCTCAACGACCTGTCCGACCTGCCGCGCGTCGAGGACATGATCGAGGCGCTGGGTTTCGATCCGCCCGCAGGCCTCATCGAGCGGACGCCGGCCGAGGACGTGCTGCCGCTCGACGAACCCGAGTCGGGGCCGGACGAGCCGCCAGCGCCCGAAGGCGCGTGATCTCGCCAGCGTTCAGTTCCCGCCACGTTCCCGGCTTGAGACGCGTGTCCGTGATCGGCCCGATCGTGGTGCGCACCAGGCTGCGGACCGGGTGGCCGATCGCTTCGCACATCCTCCGGATCTGACGGTTCCGCCCCTCGCAAATCGTGATCCGCAGCACGGCCTCGCCTTCCTTGCGCGCGCGCGGCTCGAGGGTGACCCGTGCGGGCAGCGTCCGCCGGCCGTCGAGCGGTACGCCCGTGCGCAGCCGGTCGATGTCGCGCTCGTCGGGTGTGCCGGCCACGTGGGCCGCATAGGTGCGCTCGATGCCGTGTCGCGGGTGGGTGAGCACGTTGGCGAGCTCGCCGTCGTTGGTCAGGAGCAGCAGGCCTTCGGTGTCGTAGTCCAGCCGGCCCACCGGATACACGTAGTCACGCACGTCACCCAGCAGATCCATCACCGTGGGTCGTCGCTGCGGGTCCCGCCGCGTCGTCACGTACCCCTTGGGCTTGTAGAGCAGGATGTAGCGCGTCCGCTCGGCCGCCTTCACGCGCCGCCCATCCACGCGGATGTCGTCACTGGCCTCGGCCTTCGTGCCGAGTTCGCGCACGGTCGTGCCGTTCACGGTGACCCGGC
This sequence comes from Acidobacteriota bacterium, assembly GCA_013140955.1. Taxonomy (GTDB): domain Bacteria; phylum Acidobacteriota; class Vicinamibacteria; order Vicinamibacterales; family UBA2999; genus JABFRY01. Next base: position 2,669 of record JABFRY010000414.1, on the reverse strand, counting down.
CCTCGATGATGAGCTGCTCGGCGGTACGCCGGGACGAGACGCCGGCTCGTGACAGGAGCTTCTGCAGTCGTTCACTCACGGTGGACGTCATTGTGCCTCATGCGCGCCGCCCCTGGGGCGTCCCGGGGGGCGCGAGAGGACCAGACACCCTGGTCGGGTCGGGGATCCCAGTTCCTGCGACTGGTACGGGCCGATGGCGTCGCAGTAACTGCAGCGTCGTCTGCGGTGTCGCTCACCGCGTGGCCACAATTCCCTGAGGATCGCCACGGAAGTCGCCACATGCCCGAGGGGGCACGCCGGTTGCTGCGCTCTTTGGCGCGGGGCACTCGGTGGAGGTCCCCGTGCGTGCTTCCTGGCTGGTCCCCGCTGCCATGTATCTGCTCCTGCCATGTGCTTCGTCGTCGCCGATCTCGGCACGGGCGCCGTCTCCGGTCGGCGGGGTCCCTGCGCTCATTCCAGGTGTCCTCGAGGCGGAGGCCTTCGACGACGGCGGGCCTGGCGTGTCCTACGTCGACACCACGCCCGGCAATGCCGGCGGTGCGTTCAGGAGCACGGATGTGGACATCGAGCGGACCGAGGACGCCGGTGGCGGCTATGACGTGGCCTGGCTCCGTTCCGGCGAGTGGCTCGAGTACACGGTGGATGTGGCCGAGGCCACCTTCTACGACGTCACCGCCCGCGTGGCCTCGCTCGGCCCAGGGGCGACCTTTCACCTGGAGGTCGATGGCATCGACTACGCGGGGGGCTTCGACATTCCTGACACGGGCGGCTGGCAGCGCTGGACCACCGTGACCCGCCGTGGCGTGTTCCTGCCAGCCGGTGTGCATCGGCTGCGGCTGCGCGTGGCGGGCGTATCGCCCGCGGGCACCTCCGGTGGTATCAACGCGTTCACGTTCGTCCGGTCACGGTCCCGTGGGGCTCCGGGCGGCGCACCGGCGCCGGTGCCGGGCACGCTCGAGGCCGAGGACTTCGATCTCGGCGGCGACGGGGTGGGCGCACACGACACCACACCGGGCAATGCCGGCGGCACCTACCGGGATGGCGATGTGGACATCATGCCGGTCGCCGAGGCCTCGGGTGGGCACGCGGTCGCGTGGATGCGCCCCGGCGAATGGCTGGCCTATACCGTGGCGGTCGCGTCCCCCGGCGTGTATCAAGTGGAGGCTCGCGTGGCCAGCCTTGGCACCGGCGCCGTGCTGCAGGTGGACGCGGACGGGCGAGTCCAGACCGGGCCCCTGGCGGTACCCGACACCGGCGGCTGGCAGCAGTGGCAGTGGAGCGCGCCGCAGCAGATGACACTTGCCGCCGGTGTGCGCGTGCTTCGCGTCGCGGTGGTCGCCGCGGGCCCCGCTGGCACCAGCGGCGGACTCGACCGCCTGCGGATCACGAAGGTCGCGTCCAGCGCGCCATTCAGCGCGAAGCCCATGCCTCTGCCCGGCAGGATCGAAGCGGAGGCGTTCGACCGAGGCGGGCCGGGCATCGCGTACGCCGACGACACGTCGCAGAACCTGGGTGGTGCCTTTCGTGCGGAGGGCGTGGATATCGAGCCGACCACGGACGTTGGCGGCGGCACGGACGTGGCGTGGATTCGGCCCGGGAGTGGATGCGGTACAGCGTAAACGTGACATCGGAGGGTCCATACGTGCTGCGCTGGCGTGCGGCGGGTCTCTACCCAGGACTGCGCTGGCATCTCGAGGTCGACGGACACGATGCCACCGGCCCGTTGGGCCTACCCGCGACGGGCGGCTGGCAACGCTGGCAGGACGTTCGCCGGCCTGACGTGTGGCTGCCGACGGGCCGTCACGTCCTGCGCCTGGTGGCCGACGCCGTCGGCCCCTCCGGCACATCCGGCGCGCTCAACTACCTGCAGCTGGACGCGCAGCCCCTGCAGGCCCGCGTCGTCGAGCCGTTCAACGCGCTCGACCCGAGTGTGTGGACGGCCACGACGTCCGGCGTGACGGCCAACGGCCGCCTGCGGATGAGCGGCCTCGACGTGGCCCCACGCCACGCGCGGCGGACGGGCATCGATCTGACAGGGGGCGTGCTGACGCTACGCGCCATGGTACCCGCCGGCACGCGGGCGCAGCTGTTGATGCGTCCAGACGACCAGGTGGCCTATGCCGTGTCCGTGCACGGCGGGAGTCTGCTGGTCACGACCGAGCGACAGGGGGTGGTGGAGCCGCTCACTCTGCCCGTGCCGTATGTGCCGGCGGACATGGCCCGCTGGCGCCTGCGGCACGATACCCCGGCGGGCCTCCTGCTGTTCGAAACGGCGCCCGCGTCGGGAGGGGCCTGGACCGCACGCGCCGCGGTACCCGCCCCGCCCACGCTGTCGTCGGTCGCCATCGAACTCGGCGCGGCTGTGGGCGGGAACACCGCACCTGATGCCGTGGTCGAGTTCGATGACCTGCGGGTCGAGGCGCCGGCGCGCACCTGCACACTCGCCGTCCCCGCGACCGTGTCGGTGGCGGCCGACGCCAGGACTGCGGAGCTCGCCGTCTCAACAGACCCGGGCTGCGCGTGGGCAGTGCACGACACGCCCTCGTGGTTCTCGCCGCGTCTGCGCGCCGGCGGCATCCATGTGGGGGTGGGTCCCGCCTCGGTTGCCTTCGATGTCGACGAGAACCCGACCGCCGAGTTCCGGATCGGCACGGTGCGTATCGGCCCGC
>JABFRY010000131.1 GCA_013140955.1 Acidobacteriota bacterium | reverse complement strand
GTTGACGTCGGCCGCCGGGACCGGCGTCCTGACACCGTCGGTGGACGAGGACCGCTGACGCCGATCCCGGGGTGCCTGTCCCCGCCGCCGGTCAGGGCACGTCGCCGTGCGTATCCGGCCGGTCGCTCTCCGGCAGCGCGGTCGCGACCGGCTCGCAGGGCAGGCGGACCTCGAACGTCGCCCCTTCGCCGCGCCGGCCCTCTCCGGTCAGCGTGCCGCCCAGCAGGTGACACAAGCGCCGGGCAATCGCCAGGCCCAGGCCGGTCCCGCCGTAACGGACGCCTTCGAGCTGGCCGAACTCCTCGAAGATCGTCTCGAGCTGCGCCTGATCGAATCCGATGCCGGTGTCGGTCACGGTGAACCGCACCCAGCCGGCCTCGTCGGCCCTGACCGAGAGGCGGATCTCGCCGTCCTCGGTGAACTTGGCCGCGTTGCCGAGCAGGTTGAGCAGCACCTGGCGCAGCCGCGTGGCGTCGGTCGTGAGTGTCAGGTCGTCCGGGGCCTCGATCTCGAGCCGGTTGCGCCGCTTGTGGACCAGGGGTTCAACAGCGGCCACCAGTTCACCGATGAGCGCCGACGTGGTCACGTGTTCGCGCCGCAGCTCGACCCGGCCGGCTTCGATGCGCGACATGTCGAGGACTTCGCTGATGAGCGCCAGCAGGTGCCGGCCCGAGGCGTGGATGCGCGTGAGGTCGCGGGCCTCGCGCTCGGGGCGCTCGTCCTCGAGCAGCAGCTCGGTGTAGCCGATGATGGCGTTGAGCGGCGTGCGCAGTTCGTGGCTCATACGGGCGAGGAACTCGCTCTTGGCCCGGCTCGCCAGCCGTGCCCGCTGTTCGCTCTGTTGCAGACGCTCCTGTGTGAGGTGCAGCTCCTCGTTCTTGCGCACCAGCTCGGCCTGCGCCTGCTCCATCTCGGTGATCACCGCATGCAGCATCCGGTCGTTGCGGGCCTTGATGGCGTCCTGATTCGCCCGGTTCTCCTGCGCCCGCCGTAGCTGCACGCGCAGCATCTCGATCTCCCGCTCGAGTGCATGCACGTGATCGGTCACCGTGGCTGGGGCGGTCACGGTGGCCGCGGCGGTGGTGCCGGCGGGGGAGGTGGTAGGCGCTGTCATGGTGCAGGTCGCGTGCGGTGGCGCAGCGCGGCGGACCTGGCGTCAGTGGGTGCCGACGAGCACGGCCACGAAGGTCTCGTTGTGGAACCGCGACGCGCCTCCGGGGACGAGCGGGCCAATCTCGCCGTACGCGTAGAAGCCGCAGACGGGGACGTCGGGGGGCAACGTGCCGCGGAGGAGACCGATCTCCTCCGATGCCTGCGTGCCAAGGACCTGCTTGCGCGCCGCGCACGAGAAGAAGAGGGCCGCGTCCGGCGACGTGCCAGGGTAGGTGCGCACGGCATCGACGACCGCGGACCGCGACGCGGCGAGCACGTCGTCCTTGGCGCCCACGGTGAGCTGGACGGTTGCCCCCGTCGCCACGTCGGCGAAGAAGGTCATCGCGCCTGTCTGCTCGTTCGCGCCGGCCGGCGCCCGGAGGAAGAAGCGCCCTTCCGGGTCGAACACGGCCAACGGGATATCGCCGACGAACAGCGACGCGGTCAGGTTGCTTCCGAGGTAGCGGCTGTAGAAGTCCACCGCCGGCGCACCGTCGATTTCGTGCACGACGTTGCCCTCGGACCGCGTGACCACGCCCCGGCGGCCCACCGGCCGCCAGCCGCTCTGCACCCCGACCGAGACGTGCAAGTCGCCCCCCATCAGCAGCACCGGGCAGGCATCGCTCGTCACCTCCCGCAGGTGGAACTGCCGGGTGTGCTTCAGGCGCCACTGGTCACCGGCCGTGCCGCCGACGATCGGCACCTGGCCGGGCAGCGCCGCGCGCACGCCGTCGAGGAGGGCGACGCCAGACGCCGTGAGACTCTCCGGCAGGACGATGCCGAGCCGTGGCGTCTCTCCCAGCCTGGCCTGCGCCATGGCCACGGCCGTCGCCCCGGCGCGGTCCGGGTCGGCGGAGACCTGCGTGCCGAGGCCCGTGCCAAACCGCACGCGATCGCTCTCGAAGGCCATGAGGGACACGGAGTTCTCCTGGAAGCCCCCGACCGAGGAGGCCTCGCCGTCGGTCGTGCAGCCCACCAGCTGCATGTCCGGCCAGCGCGCGAGGAGTGTGTCGAGCAGCGCGTGGTGGTCGTAATCGATGCCGGCATAGAGCACCCCGGCCTGGGGGGGGCGCGGCAGGCCCGCCTCCACCTGCGCGATCAGCGCCGCGGCGGCATGAACACTCTCCGGATCGGCACTGTGGCCGACAACTGCACGAAAGTCCGACATCTGGTGCGCTCCTGGCGGACGCCCTCTGGCTCGTCCGCCCGGGCAATCGGCCTTCGGGGCGCCGCCTTCAGTGTCCGTCCCTGCACGCAGGCGACCCGCGCGCGGGTCCCGGCGCTGCCGGACGCTCCGTACGACTGGTCGTCCAGCCGGGTGGACAACGGGGGACCGCAACCCGCTGCTGACCGCCGGCGTCCATGCGCGTATCATGAGCCCGCCGTGCGCCATCCGGTCGCGGCCGTTCCCGGTACGGCATCAGGAGGCACAGTCATGAGAACGCCCGTCCGTCTCGTCGGTGTCGGTGCGGTGGCCCTGTTGGCGGTGGTGGCGGTCGGCGCCCAGACGCCGTCGGCGCCCGGGGCCAACAGCGTGCTTCCGTGGGCCTACCCGCTCAATCCACCCGCGCCGGCCGGTGCCGGGCGAGCGGGGGGTGCCGCTCCCGCACCGGCAGAGGATCCGGCGCCGCTGCGCGTGCCCGGAAGCACGGTGACGCTCACCCGCGCCCAGTTGCGCGACCTCTTCAACCCGCCCGACTGGCATCCCGACAACCACCCGCCCATGCCCGACGTCGTGGCGCGCGGCCGCCGGCCCGACGTACGGGCGTGCGGCTTCTGTCACCTGCCGAACGGCCAGGGCCGCCCCGAGAACTCCAGCCTGTCGGGCCAGCCGGCCGAGTACATCGTGCAGCAGATGCGCGACTTCCGGAACGGACTGCGCGCGAGCGCCGAGCCGCGGATGGGGCCCCCGGCGGCGATGCTGGCGATCGGGAAGGCGGCCACGGACGAGGAGTCGCGCGCCGCCGCCGAGTACTTCGCCTCGTTCGCCTACCGCCCGTGGATCCGCGTGATCGAGGCGGACATGGTGCCGCGCACGCGCCCGCAGGGCGGGATGCTCGTGGTCGTGCCCGATGGCGGCATGGAGCCGATCGGGCAGCGCATCATCGAAACGCCCGAGGACCTGTCCCGCGTGGAGGTCCGGGACTCGGAAGCCAGCTTCCTCGCCTACGTGCCGCGCGGCAGCCTCGCCCGTGGTGAGACGCTCGTCACCACCGGTGGCGCCGGACGCACGGTGGCCTGCACGATGTGTCACGGCGAGGACCTGCGCGGCCTGGGCCCGGTGCCGGCCCTCGCGGGCCGTTCGCCCAGCTACGTGGTGCGACAGCTGTACGACATGCAGGCAGGCACGCGGCGCGGCGCGTGGTCGCCGCTCATGAAGGCCGCCGTGGAGCGGCTGACCACAGAGGACATGGTGGCCATTGCCGCCTACACCGCGTCGAGGATGCCCTGACCCATGGACGAGTATCTCGCACGCGCGCGCGCCTCCCTGCAGACCTTCGACACCGCGGCCACCGCGCTGGCCGACGAGGTGGCGGCCACCGCGCCGTCGCCGCCGCGCCTGCCGGCCTCGGTGCTGGCGACGCTGACGGATCTCTGCGCGAGGCTCGCCACCGGCTCTGCGCGTCTCGCCCATTCCTTCGACCAGATCGAAGTCACCGGGCTCGACATCGTGGATCTGCAGGCCCGCATGGAGGGAGAGAGCGGGGCGCTGGCGTCGGCGCTCCGGGCGCTCGGCGAAGTCGTCAACCGCCAGCACTTCGTGCGTGAAGCCTTCGCCGACGAGCTCTTCACGCTCGAGGAAGCCGCCGAGCACCTGGCCGCCGCCACGTTTCCGGGCATCATCCAGGGGGTGCAGGTGATCAACCGCACTCTCTGGGAGTTCCGGCTGATCTGGAACGAGTACACGCGCCGGCTGACGGCGCAGCTCACGAGCACCCGGAGCGATCGCCTGTCGAGTGTCCAGGTCGATCGGATACAGGAGGTGGCGTTCGAACTGCAAGCCCGCTTCGACGCCGTCAACGAGCTGCTGAACCTGCTCGTGGTCGCCACCGACGGAGAGCCCGCCGCGGTGCGGACGCTCATCGGCGACGCACGGACCCGGCTGCGCGAGGCCGTGCGGCTGGCCCGCTCGCGGGCCGGCGACGCCTACAAGCCCTTCCACGGCGTGCTGAAGCGGGCCGAGCGGCTCGCGCAGCGCATCGACGGTCAGTTCGCGGGCCTGCGCGTACCGGTGTTCCCCTCGCTCGATCGCGTGCCCGAGTTCGCGGGGCTGATCGACGACGCGCGCTACGCGAGCCTGGCCGGCCCGGAGCGCTTCGCCCTGCTCAACATCGCCGCCCGCATGCGCAGCATCGCCCTGCCAGGCACGGCGGGCGAACACCTGCTCGCGCCGCGCTTCGGCATCCGCGTGTTCGACGTGTTCCCCGACCGCGTCTACTTCGAGGCGTCCGCCCGCTTCATCGAGTCGGTGCGCACGCTCCACGCGGCCGGGCTGTTCGAGGAGGCCCCGGCGTCACTGCATCGTTTCAACGAGGGGAGCTACAAGCAGGTGGCGTCCCGGGTGGGCAACCTGCAGGTCAGCTACCTGCACGGCAGCATGGCCGACGCCGCCGACCGGGCCACCGTACGCGTGGACGCCGACATCGACCTCTACCGGAGCCCGGTGCGACACCTGTTCGGCGAGGTGCTGGTGAACCACCTCACGGGCAGCCGCACCGACCAGTTCAAGGTGTGGGACATCCTGGCGGGCTCGCGCGTGCTGCCGCTGGGTGGCTTCGACGTGATCGTCGTCTGAGCCGTCCCGCCGCGTCCCGCCGCGCAGGCTCTGCACCAGTGTGATCGTGGGTCCGGAGCGCGGCACCGAACCCGCGACCGCGCTTAGGCTGCCGGCGCCGCGGGTCGCGGCGGAGCGGCGGTCGCTGCCATACGCGTGCTGCGCTGGCCCAGCAGGAACGCGGCGGTGCCGCACG
>JABFRY010000204.1 GCA_013140955.1 Acidobacteriota bacterium | reverse complement strand
ATCTCCACGGGTCCAGCCGGCACGAACGACTGCGGTGTCCGCTCGGAGTCGGCCCCTCTCGGCGCCTTGGACTTGCGCTTCCCGCCCGCCCTGTCCGCGGCCCCATCCTCGCGGTCGAGCGGTAACTCGACCACCCGGTGTCGCAGCCGCTCGCCTGGAGGAAACGCCGCCTTCAGTTCCTCCTGCTTCCGGACCGATGCCACCGCCTGGTTCACGCCGAGCACCTGATGGTTGCGCGCCACGATTTTGCGCGTGGCTCCTGGCTTGCTCTCGTCGAACAGGATGAAGTTCTCGACGATGTCCAGCAGACGTTCGTGGGCAAGCATGCCGTTGAGCAGGGTCTCGGCCAGCACGCTGCCGGCGTCCTTCTCGTCGAGCCGCTTCCACTCGTTGAAGTGCTCCCACGCGCTGGTGATCGAGCCGTAGCGCGCGTTGTCTCCGTTGCTGACGATCAGGAAGGCGTTGTGGTGGAAGGCATGGGCGATGACGCTCTCGTCCATGTAGTCGCGGAGGTTGCCGTCGAACCCGGCCCGGATGTTCTTGTAGACTGCCTTCAGCTCGATGAAGACGAGCGGCAAGCCGTTGACGAAGCACACGATGTCCGCGCGGCGGTTGTACCCAGGGGTGCGCCGACCGGTGAGCTTCAGTTCCCGTACGGCCAGGAAGCGATTGGCGCCCGGGGCGTTGCCGAAGTCGATCGCCCGGGCTCTGGCGGTCCGGCGCTGGCCGATCGCATCGCGGTACTCCACCGGCACGCCGCCGCGCAGCAGCCGGTAGAAGTCGCGGTTGTGCTGCACCATCGACCGGCTCACGTCCCATGCGGTGAGCTGGCGCAGGGCGTCGTCGATGGCGGAGGCGGGCAGCGCTGGGTTCAGCCGAGACAGAGCGTCGCGCAGGTCGCGGGCGAGCACCGCGTCCGTCGTGTCAGCCCGGCCCAGCGTACCGGTAGGACCGAATGTCTCCTCGTTGAAGGCGTAGATACTGTCCCAGCCGAGCACCTGCTCCAGGTGCTCGGCGAAGGTCTTCTGTACCAGCCGGTCTTCGCTGTTGATCGGCGTTACCGCCATTGCGCGTCGGCTCCCATGAGACTAGATGGCGATCTCGCCGTTCATCAGGCGCGGCAACAACAGATCGCGAGCGTCGGACGCCCGTCGGCTCGCCGCTTCGAGAGCAGCGATCTGCTTCTCAACCGGCTCCATTTGCTCAGCAAACACCGCCATCAGCGGCGCCGGCGGAGCGACCACTTGTGCCGTCACCAGCTTCTCTCGCGGCAGGTGCTTGATGGTCGCACCCGTGAACAGCGGTGACAGTTGGCCGGATTCCCCTTGATATCGCAAGCAACGGTAGAGGAACAGGTAGCTCATCTCCTCGTGGGCACGAATGCGATGGATTGCCTTCTGAATCACCATCTTGGGGACCTGTTCCTTCCAAAGCGCGCACCGGCCAGGCTCTCCTCCTTCGCACATTACGATGTCGCCATACCTGAGCCCGACCGCGTCGAGCTCGTCGTCCTCAAATCGCATCTCTCGCAGATTGTCCAGGTCGATCGCGCCCCACCGGACATTGACGTTTGCAAGGTAAGGCATGAACTCGCCCCTGTTCTTGTTCTGGTCGAGCATCTTTCCGAGACGGCAGTCGGCGACTTCGCCGAGCGACCTCAGAACCCAGCCTTCCGGGACGCCGTCGACGACCTTGACGTGCTCGTGGCCGGGGAAGCGCAGGTGGACGAACCACTCGCGGTAAAGCAAGCGCGCGGCCTTTTCCAACAGCGCGATTCGCTTCCGGTTGTTTTCGATCAGGTCGTCGTACGTAGAAAGCAGGTCCGCGACCCGCGTCTGGCTGTCTCTGTCGGGGACGGGAATCTCGAAGTTCCGAAGCACCGTCAGGTTGATGTGCGGTACGCCGGAAGAGGAGTTCCTGCTGATGATGGACTCGACCGTGTCACGATTCGTGAACCAGTAGTAGATGAACCTCGCATCGGCCTTGTGCGGGTCCACCGTCATCTTCATCTGGCTCTGCGAGACGACGTAGGTGTCGAAAGGTGCGTCGTCGGGAATCAGCGCAACCTGCCCCAATGTTCCACGCTGCGTGAAGACGATATCGCCGCTGTGCGCGAGATTTCCGAACAGGTCGTCCTGCACCTTTTGCTCGGACACGTAGACGAAGCCGTCATTGGTCAGGTAGCGACCGGCGTTCAAGTTGGTTCCGCGGATGACCGGAACTCCATCCTCGACGTAGTCGGAGGAAGTCAGCTTCGAGCCAAAGGGGCCGCCGACGATCGCGTACGGCACGTCTGCCGCCAGATCCTCCAGCCGGAGCTTCTTGGCCCTCACACTCCCAGCTCCTCGAAGTTCCTAGCGATCCGCGCCGCCAGTTCGGCAGCCTCCTCGTTCAGCCCCTTCAAGTCGATGTGGATGGAGCGCAGCGCCTCCTCGAAGTCGAAGTCTTCGTCCACGTCCTCCGGCGCCACACCGGCGTAGCGGCCGGGCGTCAGGCTCCAGTCGTGAGTCTCGATCTCCTTGCGATCCACAAGCTTCACCAGCCCCTCGACGTCGCGCAGCTTCGCGTCTGGGAATCGGTCCTGCAGCCAGTCCGCCTGCTTCACGAAATAACGCACCTGGTGAAGCGCTTCGACCGCGTGGACGCGCGCGGTCTCCAGCGCCTTCCGCGCCCGGGTGATGTCTGCGCCGGGCCAATCGTCCGACTCCCGCGCGTCCAAGTTCTTGACAGCGATGTCGACCGCGCGCCCGGCCAGCTTGGCGGCCAGGTCGACCACCTTCGTCAGGTCGCGGCAGCGCTCCGCTGCGGGACGCAGCGCCATGCGAGCCGCCGTTAGGCCGTCGTTGTCGCGCGCTGACTTTCCCCAATCGCTGGCCCGTGCAGCGACTTCCATCTTGAACCCCGCGACGTCGTCCCTAAGTGTGCCGCGCAGCGTGGCCAGTCCCTCCCAGGTCTCGGCCAGCGGATCGGGCTTACGCTCCGTCAGAGCGAAGGGCTCCACCAGGCCCGCCAACTTGCCCAGCACCTGCGTGAACGCATCCAGCGGCGCACCAGCCGCCGCGCCGCGGCTGACGGCGTGGTCTATGTAGCTTTCCACCAGCTTCAGGAAGCGTTCGCCCTGGCCCCGATACAGCCAGATGATGGCGGCGATGTTCTGCTGCTGTTCAGGGCTGAAGTCGTACACGGCGCGCGACACCTTACGGTATACGTTCCGCGCGTCGAGCATGAGCACCTGGTCCCGGCGCTTCTCGTCCCGTTCCTTGGCGCGGTCGAAGAACCAGAGTTGACACGGCACGGTCCGGGTGTAGAAGAAGTTGCCGCGGATGTCGATCATCACGTCGACCGCCCCGGTCTCGACGATCTTCTGGCGCACTACCGCTTCATCTCTCCCGGCGCTCGACGCCTGCGACGACATGACGACCCCGGCGCGCCCATTCTCGTTGAGGTAGCTGTAGAAGTACGACAGCCAGAGGTAGTTGGCGTTGGAGACCTTCTTCCCCTTGTTGACACCGGGCAGGCCGAAGGGCAGGCGCCTGTCGCCCTTGACCTTCTCGGCGTCCACCTCGTCGACGTTGAAAGGAGGATTGGCCATCACGAAGTCGCACTTGCCGACCAGTTCGTGGGGATCCTTGTAGTAGGTGATGGCTTCGTTGCCGGCCCTGATCTTGCCCTCCAGGCCGTTGACGGCCAGGTTGATCTGCGCCAGCTTCGCTGTGGTCTCGTTCTTCTCGTGGCCGTAGAAGGTGACCCGCTCCATCGTGTCCTGACCGGCGCGTTCGATGAAGTGGCTGGACTGCACGAACATGCCGCCGGTTCCACTGGCCGGATCGAGCACGACGCCGTGCTCGGGCTCGATGACGTTCACGATGGTCTGGACGATGGAGGGCGGGGTGTAAAACTCGCCGTTGTCGTGCGCGCCCTGCTTACTGAACTCAGCGAGGAAGTACTCGTAGATGCGGCCGAACACGTCCCCCGCCGCTGTGCGCAGCACATCGTTGTCAAACGTACGCATCATGCTTTCGAGCACGTCGTCGTCGAAGCGCTCGTAGTCCTTCGGCAGCTGGCCGGCGAGGGGCTTGTGAACTGCCTCGATGGCCTCCATCGCGGCGATCAAAGCTTTGCCAAGGTTGGCGTCTTTGGGGGTCTTGAGAATCTCGTCGTAGCGGGCGGACGACGGGAGATTCAGCGCGCCTCGGCGGGCGAAGTCTGCCGCTACGGCGGGACGCTTGGGCATCCGCCCGGCCGCCTTGTCGGCCTCGATTGCCTCAACAGCCGCGTAGTAGCGGTTGGTCGCCTGACGCAGGAACAGCAAGCCCATGATGGGCATGAAGTATTCGTTGGACGCCAGGTTCGAGTTGGCGCGCAGGTTGTCTGCGATCTTCCAGAGTTCGGCCTCGAATTCCTCGAGACCCTTCAAGTGGTCAGCAGTCATGATTGCGGTTCTACGTCGGCATCGTGGCGCCGAGGCGAGTTGAAGTCTTCCTCAAAACGGCCAACTACCGCGAGGATTTCGGCGAACTCTGGCACCTCGCCGAAGAACATGGATTCGCGCATGGCGTCGTAGTCGCGTCGCCACAGGGTAAGGCGGTCGGCGGCCGGGACTATCCGCAGTGAGCCCGGCGCGAACGACGCCTGCGCGTCACGGCTTCGCCGAAAGAACACGGCCCGGTGGGCGGCCACCCGCCCGAATAACGCCCCGTCGCGGATCGCACGCTCGGCCACGCCGCGGGTGATGAGGCACCACAGGTCGTAGTAGTGCCGGGCGAGGCGGGCCTTCGGGGCGGCTCCGCTCTCGCGATACGACTCCTCGTGAAGCAACGCCACCTTCTCCCAGAAGGTTCGCTCGGGGGTGACGGCGTGCACGGCGAACTGGGAACCGCGCACCTCGTCCGGGAACACCTCCGCCAGATACGGAGCGATCTCCGGTGTGGCGGACGGCTCGGTGTCGGAGCGTGCCCCAAGCTCGATCTTCACAACGGGCCGAACGTACACCGCAGTTCCCATGGCCGGCGGGTAGTGGAACAGCAGCGTTTGGGCGTCTGGGTCGTCGGCGTCGGTTTCCAGTTTCCATGATGAAGTCGGGGGCAGCAGGTGCCGGACCTGCTGTTCAAGCGCGGGGCTTAGAACGTCGCGAATGTGCGTTCTCGCCGCGTGCATCAGCGCTTCGAGTCGCCTCACGCGCTGCTTGTTGCTCGGGGCGTCTTCCGGAGCGTCGGCGCCGCCGAACCCCAGGAACTCGCGGGCGATCACGATGTCGATGTCTTCGGAGAAGCGGTCGATTAGCTTCCAGCCTTTGGACAGCGACGTTCCGCCCTTGAACGTCAGGTGCGGGCCAGAGACGGGCAGGCAAAAGAGCGCGCGGAGCGTCCAGCACACCCAGAGGTCCTTCTCCACGCTGCCGGCGCTGAGCCCGAGGCGGCGGCCGGCCTCTTCGTAGATGAGGCGCTGGCGTTCGAGGGGCTGCGTGAGGAAGGCGTCCATCACTTCACCGAGGGGGTCGCGACCTGGCGCATCACGCCCCCGACCCACGTGGGCGCGTAGCGCAGGTCCTGCTGGAGCTGGCGTTTGTCAGCGTCCGAAAGCCGGCGGCGGAGCGTGGTCACCACCTTATCGTCGACGTGGTCCCGGCCGAGCCAGCGCAGCGCCTGGATGACGGTGCCGCTAATGCGACCGGCCGTCGCCATCTGTCTTGGCGTGGTGTGCTTCAGGATGATCTGCTGTCGGCCCAGTTGCACACGGCGTGACCGGCCGTCGGTCAGGAAGGTCAGCCGCACCGGCACCTGGTCGGACAAGCCCAGCAGGTTGGCGGCGTGGGCCCCGCTCGCCTGGAGCCTTGCACCGTCTCGCCCAGCCAAGGCCGACGCGACGTCGTCTGGGGAGGGCGACAGGTCGCCAAGTCGGGCGTCACGGCGTGGCAGGTCGTAGACGCCACGGGCGAGCTTGCGGATCGTGCCAGCTCGGGCATTCCGGCTGAGGGCAAGGTCAACGGCGTTCCGGGGACCGAGGTCGACGAAGTCCGCGGGCGTGAAGACGGTCCCCGGGCCCCGCTGGCGCATCCTGGCCAGTATTTGGGAGTCCACGGAGGCTGTCTGCTTGCCCATTGTTTTGACAGAAATATAGCATCTTTTTCTGTCAGCACCTGAGTGGCAGGGGACCCTATCGGCCCTCCCCGCGATCTCACTTCTAAGGTCAGCCAACCAGGCGCAACTCTAGGGGTTACCACGCCTTCCGTCCACTGGCGCCAACCGGGCCGCTGTGGTTCACCACCATCAGTGCGTTGAACAGCGCTCCGGACGATGTCACTTGAGAAACATCGGCGAGCACGCTCTTGTCCGACCGAACCAGCGCTAGAATTTTGGCGTGCAGTTGAAGTTCCAGAATCCCAAATGGCGATTCAAGTCACCGGGCTCGATCCCCGACGAGGCTGTCGGCGCTTTCTTGAAGCTGGTCGACGCAATTGCAGAGCAGAGCGACGCTAGGGGCGTCTATGAGCTCTTCAAAGACCGATTCAACGGGAGCGCGACACCATCGAGCACATCAACGAGCTACGCCCGGTACGACATGGAACAGCTCATGAAAGAGGCCGCCGTAAACGGTCCACGCTTCATCGTTGCCTTCCTGCAGGGCTGCGAGACCCGCTCCCTGAAGGGCGACGAAGTACCGGATACGGACATCGTCAACGAGCTACTAGCTGAGCAACATGCCGGCTTCCAGGTGGTCGGCGACACGCTCGTCGCCACTCCGGACCACCGCAGCGACCTGAATGCAATGGTCGAGGAACGGCCGGTCGTGCTCGACGCTGAGCCGGGTGCGGTTCGACTCGAAGGACCGCCTGCCACGCTCCGGGTGGAGCGCAACGCTGAGCTGAAAGTGTTTCTCTGTCACTCATCGGGCGACAAAGACGCGGTCAGGGCTCTGTACAAACGGCTTAAGGCCGATGGCTTCACGCCGTGGCTGGATGAGGAGGACCTAGTCGGCGGACAGAACTGGGACCCGGCGATTAGGAAAGCTGTTCAGAACAGCCACGTCGTAGTCGTCTGCTTGTCTGACACGTCGGTGAACAAGACCGGATACGTTCAGAAGGAAATCAAGGTCGCCTTGGACGCTGCCGACCTCAGGCCAGAGGGCACCATCTTCATCGTGCCCGTTCGGCTTGAGGAGTGCGAGGTCCCCGAGCGGCTTGCACACATTCACTATCTGGACCTCTTCAAACCGACCGGTTACGAGAAGTTGGTCAGGGCGCTGAACGCGAGCCGATCGTCTCTGAACTAGTCCGTCCCAGCCAGGGTGGCGCCGCGCGGGGAGGCCAATCGGGAAAGACGTCCTGCTGACAAGTCGTCGTCAAGCAGCACGTCGCAGCCCATCCACGTGACACAGCCAGCCATACAGCTGGTTCCAACTCGCGAAAACCCGGCTCACCACCTAGCGCACTCAACACCATCAAGCACGTGCGGGCGGTTCACAACCGCCATCGCAGACAGGAACCCGTCCTCACGGGCAGTTTGACGAAACCTAACGGTAGGTTCATAGTCGGACGGTGACGTGGGCCGAGGTCATCCGCACGCTGAAGGCTGCGGGATTCGTCGAGGCCCGGCCGGGGAAGGGCAGCCACGTGCTGCTGAAGCACCCCACAACGGGGAAG
Organism: Acidobacteriota bacterium; assembly: GCA_013140955.1. Taxonomy (GTDB): domain Bacteria; phylum Acidobacteriota; class Vicinamibacteria; order Vicinamibacterales; family UBA2999; genus JABFRY01. Next base: position 9,040 of record JABFRY010000204.1, on the reverse strand, counting down.
GAAGTGTGGGTGGCGGTTCACACCAAGAACGATGCCGGGCGGCTCGGCAATCGGATCCTGCGCGAGGCGGGTGTCGAATGACAATGCTCTACCCGATCGTCCTCGAAACCGAGGAGAACGGCGCCGTGAGCGCCTACGTGCCCGGGCTGCCGGTGTATGCCGCAGCCGACTCGCATGCGAAGGCCGAGCGTGCCATCCGCACGGTGCTGACCGAGTACCTGATCGCGCACCCGGCGAGTCGTCCAGGCGCCCGCGTCCGTGTGGCACGCGTGTCCGATCGCGGGAAGACGCGAATCACCATTGTTGGTGCGGCCGCTCTGGTGGGCGCGAAGCGCAGCACCGCGAAGGCGCGGGCCTCACGTGCCAATGGGCGGCTTGGCGGGCGCCCGTCGAAGAACTCGACCGCGAAAGAGACTCAGAGAAAGGCATCGCGCTGACCGCGCGCCTGCCCTTACGGCACGTCGTAGCCTGTCGAGCCGTCTCAGCGCAGACCGATCAGGGACGGCTCTTGAGAGCAGGGCAGGCTACCGGGGTGACGTCCCCCCGATTCTGAGTGGCGTTTCGGTGTAGAGCCCGGCCCAGCAAGAGGGTCGGACGATGAAGCGGTTCACGGAAGCGCAGATTGGCGGGTTCCTCAGGGAGGCCGATCCCGGGTTCCCGGTCAAGACCTCTGCCGCAAGCACGGGTTCTCCGACGCGAGCTACTACCTCTGGCGGAGCACGTTCGGAGGCATGAGCGTGTCGGACGTCAAACGCCTGGAAGGAGCGCGTGGAGCGTCATCGACGTGGAAGCGCCGAGACTCGCGAGGATGTGCCGTCGGCGCGGCTCGGCGATGGCGTCGAACGCGGTATCAACCTACACAATCGCCCGCCGCCAGCGTCCTCCCCTGAACGCCGCGAGCAGGGCCTTGGCACGGCCCGCGTCCAGGCTGGAGAAGCACGAATGGCGGGTGAAGAAGTCGTTCAATCCCGGCACCTTCCGCAGGTCCGCGGCCGTGACGTCGGCCAGCCCCATCGACCAGTCGGCGAAGCTGCGCTGGTCAACTGGCTCCTGAATGAGCTTCACGACGCGATCGTGGCGGCTGTCGAGGGCAATCTTCTCGTACAGCCTGGTGACCGCGACTTCGGAGCCCTCGAGGATCTGGAAGAACGACCCATCGATATGGAGCAGCATCCCCGTCACGTCGAGCTGCGCATTGTTGCGCCGGCTTGAATCGAGGAGCGCATGGAGTGAGGCCCGGTCGAACGGACGCGTCGCCGCACTCACGTAGATGCACTGCACGAGGGACGGATCCATCGGCGGCTGCGGGTCGGGCACATGTTCGCGAGGCGTGTCTGACATGGCTCAGCGCCAGGAGAGTGGCCGACCACCTGCCGGCACTGGGTTTCCACCGCCATAATCGGCAGCGACACGCAGCGCTTGAACGGCCATGGCCCCTGTCGACCCGGCGTGCGGCTCTCCGCCCCGTTCGCGACCGCCGAGCGTTCGGACTCAGCCGCGACGGCGGAGGTCGCCCAGCACCTGCTCCAGCGCGCCGAGGAACTGCGTGACGAGCGCCTCGGTGGAGCTGGCACCCATCAGGCCCACGCGCCAGATCTTGCCCGCCAGCGGACCGAGTCCCGCGCCAATCTCCAGGTTGAAGTCGGTGAGCAGCGCGCGGCGGACGGCCGCCTCGTCCACATCGTCGGGCACGCGCACGGCGTTGAGCGTCCACAGCCGCTCGGCCGGCGGCGGCAGCAGCGACAGCCCCATGGCCTCGAGGCCACGTACGAGCGCGGCATGATGGCGCTCGTGCCGCGCCCAGCGCGCCTCGAGCCCTTCCTCCTCCACGGCCACCAGCGCCTCGTGCAGCGCGTAGATCAGCGTCGAGGACAACGTGTGGTGATACTTGCGCCGCACCCAGTAGTCTTCGATGAGCGCGAGGTCGAGGTAGAAGCTGCGGCAGGTGACGCGCTTCGCCTGAGCCGCAGGCGTCCACAGGATGGGTGCCAGCCCGGAGGGCGCGCCGACGCACTTCTGCGTGCAGCTGTAGACCGCATCCAGTCCCCAGGCCGAGGCATCGAGCGGATGCCCACCGAGCGAGGTCACCGCATCCACGAGGATCAGGGCGCCATGCTCGTGCGCGATCGTCGCGAGGTCGCGAACGGGATTGAGCACGCCGGTGGAGGTCTCGGCGTGGACGCAGGCCACGATGTCGGCGCCGCCCTGGCGGAGCGCCGCGCGCACCGCGTCCGGATCCACCGCCCGGCCCCATTCGACGTCCAGCGTGCGCACGTCGGCGCCGTAGCGCCGGCAGATCTCGGCCAGCCGGGCACCGAAGTAGCCGGTGACCACGGCGAGCACGCGCGTCCCGTCGGTCACCTGGTTGGCGACGAGCGCCTCCATGCCCGACGTGCCGGTCCCTGAGACCGCCAGCGCCAGCGCACCCTCGGGCGCCCGGAAGACGCCGGCCAGGCGCTCCCGCACGTCGTCGAGCAGCAGGACGAGGTCCGGGTCCAGGTGGCTGAGCACAGGCGCTGACAACGCGCGCATCACGCGCGGCGCGATGGTGCTCGGGCCGGGTCCGAGGAGAACGCGCTCGTTCGTGGGAAGGGCTGGGCGAGTGGGTGCGGGCATGGATGGCATGTCGGCCCCCCTTTTACCACACAGGCGGGGTAGAATCGCGCGCCATGTCCATCGTTGCCGCTCCGCGCGTCGTCAACATCGAGGATCTGCGGCGCCTGGCCAAGCGCCGTCTTCCCCGCGTGGTGTTCGACTACATCGACGGCGGTGCCGACGGGGAAACCACCCTGCGCGAAAACTGCCGCGCGTTCGAGGCGATCGACTTCAGGCCGCGGTCTGCGGTTGCCTTGTCTGCCTGCGACCTGCACACCCGGGTGCTCGGGACCGAGCTCGCCCTGCCCTTCGGCCTGGCGCCGGTCGGCAGCAGCCGCCTGTTCTGGCCCCTGGGCGAGGCAATGGCCGCCCGCGCCGCTGGCGAGGCCGGCACGGTGTACACGCTCTCGACACTGTCGGGCACGCGGCTCGAAGAGGTGAAGGCCGCAAGCCGCGGACCCTGCTGGTACCAGGTGTATCTGTGCGGCGGCCGCGACGTCGCGCTGTCGGCCATCGCCCGGGCGCGTGCGGCGGGCTACTCGGCCCTGGTCGTGACCATCGATACGCCGGTCGCCGGCCTGCGCGAGCGCGACGTGCGCAACGGCACCAAGGAGCTGCTGACGCGCAACCCGTGGACCATGCTGCCGTGGCTGCCGGAACTGCTGGCGCATCCCCGCTGGCTGGCCAGCGTGCTCGGCGACGGCGGGCTGATGAAGTTCCCCAACATCGTGCTGCCGGACGGCCCGATGGGGTATGCGGACGTCGGCGCCGCGCTCGAAGCCTCGGTCGTGTGCTGGGACGACCTGGCGTGGATCCGCGAGGCGTGGGACGGCCCCGTCATCATCAAGGGCGTCCACACCGCCGACGACGCACGCCGCGCGGTGGATGCGGGCGCGCGGGCGGTCGTGGTGTCGAACCACGGCGGGCGGCAGCTCGACGGCGTGGCCGCCACCATTCGCGTGCTGCCCGAGGTCGTCGAGGCGGTGGGCCACGAGGTGGACGTGCTCCTCGACAGCGGCATCCGGCGCGGCGGAGACGTCGTCAAGGCGCTGTGCCTGGGGGCGAAAGCGGTGCTGATCGGCCGCGCCGAGGCCATAGGCATAGGCGCGGCAGGGCACGCCGGCGTGGCGCGCGCGATCGAGATCCTGCGCGCCGACGTGATGCGCACGCTCAAGCTGCTCGGGTGCCCGTCCATTGCCGCGCTCGATCGGTCGTATGTGGACGCCGGAGCCCTGGCACGGGCATCATCGGGCTCGCGTCGCGACGCCGTGGGGCGTGCACGGCAGGAAGCCGACCTGCCCGCGTAGTCCTCAGGCCCCCACGAGCGTGGCGAACGAGCGGACGACGAAGAAGCCGTAGAAGATCGCCATCGCCACCAGCATGACGCGGCGCCACATCGGCGGGCGGACGTGCGACGGCAGCAGCTGCGTATTCAGGTACAGCAGGTGGATGGCGCCGATGACCAGCACCAGGCCGGCCATGTTCGCGCCCACCTGGATCAGGAAGAACGGCTGCGCGAGCCGCAGGGCGATGGTCCCCCACAGCACCACGCACGCCAGCACGCCGTAGTAGACGACCCGCACGTCGCCGCCGCGCCAGCCGCGCAACCGGCTGCTGCCGGTCCACAGCATGTCGGTGATGGCGCGCACCATGCCCTCGAGCTGATCGAGCTGGGTCTTGAAGAGCACCCAGGCGGCGAGAAACGCGATGACGCCGCCGAGCAGGGCGCCGCCGGCGCCGCTGACGGCCTGCGCCAGGGCCGCCGCGATCCCCAGCCCCTGAATGTCGCTGCCGCGCGGAATGAACGTGACGTAGAGCATGGCCGGCAGGATCATGCCGGCCAGCGCGCCGGCGAAGAACACGCCCCACTGATCGGCGCGCACGATGCGCCACCAGCCGCGCCAGCGCTGCCGCGCCTCGGGGCTGTCCTCGAAAATGAAGCCGTTGTGCGCCAGGTGCACCTTCTGGCCGCCGACCGCGCACGGAATGTAGCCCGCGCGCTCGCTCATGCCGTAGCCGCGGTCGCGCGCCCAGTTGGCGAGCACGATGTTGGTGACGCCGCCGGCACCCGCGTAGGCGGCCACCGCCGCGAGCAGGAACAGATCCGCGTCTGCGGGGAAGAAGTCGAAACGGGCGCTGGCCAGGTCGAAGCCGGCGAGGCCGACCGCCGCGCTCGCCCACGTGCCCGCCGGCACGAACAGCACGGCGAGGATGAGGAAACTGGAGAGAATCGCCGTGACCATCACCCAGTTGAGGAGCTCGAGCGTCCGCTCGATGCGGTTGCCAAAGGTCAGGATGGCCGCGCACGCGAGGAACGTCCCCACGCCAATCAGGTAGATGGTGCTGCCATCGGCGGCCGCGGGAAGCTGCCGCGCGAATAAAAAGAAGATCGCGCCGGCCGCCGCGCCCGCCCATCCTGGCCAGCCGACCTGCAGGAAGTACAAGACCGAGTAGACCCACGCCCAGAAGGTGGACGAGGGGCGCGTGCGCATGAAGCCGGTGAACACGGGCTCGCCGGTGGCGAGCGTGTAGCGCATCAGCTCGGTGTTGAAGATCGTCTGGAAGTAGACGGCCACGCCGGCCACCCACAGCAGCGCCAGGCCGTGGCGCACGAAGACCGCGGGACCGAGCAGGAACTCCCCGCTGCCAATCGACAGACCGAGGACGATGACGCCCGGGCCGACAGCCTTCAGCCATCCGGTGCCGCGTGGCGACGGCGGTACCGGCAGGTCGGCGCGGGTCCAGGGATCCAGCCCCGACCGCGCCTCGACAGCCGTCTCCGCGTGCGTGGGTGCGCCAGCCAAAGGAGCCGCATCTTCTCATGACGCGGTCCCTGCAGAAACAACGAAGTGAGACGGAGGGCGATGGGCATCGCACGCATCGCGGCGATGTGACGGCGACGGGCCCGTCGCAGGGGCGCGGGACGGGCCGTTGCCAACGGACGCCTCCATCGGGGACACCTGGCCTGGCGGCGGCGGGCCCGGCGGCGGATCTCCCCCGCGTTCCGCGGTAGCATGCTCGGCGATCGCGCCTGCATGCTGCAGCTCCTGCTCCCCGCCCTCATCCCCTCGTGGCGGTTCTTCGACCGCATCGGCCCGGCGCCGCGCGTCGAGTACGCCCTGCTCTGGGCGTCGGGCGGGCGACAGGCCGGCGAGCCGGAACCAGGGACCCTCGCGCGTGGCGGTACTGAGAGCGGCGGTGGGACCGACACTCAGGCCGGCACTCAGACCGGCTCAGCGACCGACGCCTCGGGGCGCCGGTGGCGCGAGGTGCACCCACGCCCGGCCTCGGTGTCGCCGCTGGCCATGCTGCAGCGGCTGTTCTGGAATCCGCGGAGGAACGAAGCGCTCTACCTGGTGAGCTGCGCGGAGGCCCTTCTCGAGGATCCCTCGCCTGCGCGCGCGGCGCACCTGTGGGAACAGGTGGCCATGGTCGTCCGTGCGCAGAGCCCCTCGTCGGCCCCGGACGCGGACACGCACGCGCGTCTGCAGGTCCGGGTAGTCGTGACAGAGCGCGAACCGGGGCACGACCGCGACGCTGGCCGTCAGGGCGGCGCTGGTGCCGCCCCTGCCTCGGCCTCTGGGGCTTCCGCCGCGGTGGCCCCGCGGGCGGCGACCGTTCCGGAGCCCGGGCGCCTCGTCGAGCAGGTCGCATACCTGTCGGAGGCGCGTCCGCTCGGCGCACCGGGCGAGGCGTGTCCCCGGTGACGTTCGAGGACGCCCGACGACTCACCGAGATCCTGCTGGCCGTGGCCGTGGGACAGCAGGCCCTGGAGCACCTGGCGGGACCCGACCCGTACCGCTGGCGCTTCGCCGCGCAGGTCGTCCTGGCGCTGGCCGTCGTGGCGGGCATCTGGCCCATCGCCACGCTGGGCCTGCTGCTGCTCCTCGGCCTCGACGCGCTCCGCCACTTCCACGGCCCGTACAACGGCGGGAGCGACCGCATGCGCCTGCTCGTGCTCGGCTGCCTGGTGCTCTCGCACGTGGCGCCAACGGCGGCCTGGGCACGGGTGGCGCTGGGATACCTGGCCGTGCAGGTGGTGCTCTCCTACGCCCTGGCCGGGTGGGTGAAGCTGGCCAATCCGGGGTGGCGCAACGGGCAGGCCCTCACCGACGTGTTCGCCTTCTCGGTCTACCCGGTGAGCGAGCGGCTGCGGGCGTGGGCCGATGCGCCGCGCACGATGCGGGGGCTCGGCTGGGTGACCGTCGCCTTCGAGATCCTCTTCCCGCTGGCACTCCTGGATGCCACGCTCCTCCGGCTCGCGCTCGGCATGGCCCTGATCTTTCACCTGGGCAACGCCTTCGTGTTCGGGCTCAACCGCTTCGTGTGGGTGTGGGTGGCGGGCTACCCGAGCCTCCTGTGGTTCCAGCAGGCCCTCGTCACCGGGATGCCCTGAGCGCAGTCCGAGCGACGGCCCCTCTGTCCTGCACGCCGGAGCGTGTCACCCGCCGCTGCGGAGCAGCATCGCGGGGTTGAGCCGCATCTGCTGCAGCAGGTAGCGGGCACCCAGGCCGAGGCTGATGGCGCTCACCAGCACGGCGGTGGCCACGCCGCTCCAATAGAGTCCGAACGGGTCCATGTACATCCGCCAGCGCAGGAGCGCCGTGGCGAGTGCGCTCCCGGCCACGACGGCAAAGGACGCCGTGACGACCGCGAGCAGCGCGTACTCCCAGTACAGAACGCGGCGCAGGCCGCTCAGGCGGGCGCCCAGGGCATGCATGACGGTGGCGTCGTACACCTGGCGCGTGCGGCTCGCGGCTACCACGCTGCCGAGCACGAGCAGGCTCGCCAGCAGGCATACACCAGCCACGACGGCCAGGCCGGTGCCCGCGCGCGCCATCAGCCGCCGCGTCTCACGCAGCATCGTCTCGGTGCGCACGCTGGCGATGTTCGGGGCGGCGGCCGCCAGGCGGTCTTGCGCCGCCAGGGCGAGGTCGTCGGCCAGGTAGGCTGCGCCCACGTGGCGGCTGATGAAGGGATCGAGCGCCCCGTCGCTCACGATGGCCTCGAGCCAGAGCCGCGACTGCAGCCCGCGCTGGCTGTAGATGGCGGCGAGCGTCACGTCCAGGGGACGTCCCAGGATGTCGAAGCGCAGGCGGTCGCCGATCGCGAGGTCGCGTTCCTCCGCCTCCCGGTCCTCCATGGCCACGAGCGGCGGCCCCGCGTAGTCGAGGGGCCACCAGGCGCCCCGGCCCACCAGCACATCGTCGATGTTGCCGGCCCGCGTACTGAGCTTCTGCTCGTCGCGGGCGTCGCGGACGCGCTCGGGATCCGCGCTGTCGAGCAGCGACTCGCCGTTGACGGCCACGAGGCGCCCCAGCACGAGCGGCGCGGTGCGCACCTGCGCGGATGCCGACGACGCATGGACGGCGTCCCTCAGGGTGTCGAGCTGGTGCGTCTGCACGTCGTAGAAGACCAGCGCCGGTGCGCGCGCGGGCACCGTCTCGTTCACCGTCCGCAGGAGCGACGTCACGACGAGCGTGCAGGCCACGAGCAGGGTGAGTGCGGAGCCGAGCGACAGCAGGGCCGGACGCAGCGGTGATGCGGGCTGGTGCAGGCCCGCCAGCGCCAGCTGCAGTTCCACCGGCAGGCGGCGTCCTCCCCTGCGCGCGCGACCTGCCACACGGTCTCCGGCACCGTCTCCAGCACCGTCTCCGGCACCGTCTCCGGCACTGCCCCCTGCGCTACCCTCCTGCAGCCTGGCGGCCAGCCCGCGCAGGCCTCGCGTGAGCCCCTCGAGCAGGGCCAGTAGCAGCACCACGGCCAGGACGAAGCCCGCGCCGAAGAGTGGGTCCGGCACGCTCGCCATGAGCAGCACCAGGACCACGGCCGCCGTGCCCCCCGTGAGCAGCCAGGCGCCCCGCGGGGTGCGCAGCTCGGTGCCCGTCACGCCGCGGAAAAGCGCCGCGGGCGTCACCGAGAGCGCCCGGCCGAGTGCCGGCCACGCGAACGTCACCGCCGTGAGCACGCCGAAGAGGAGCCCGAGGCCCGCCGCCGGCCACAGCCGTGCGGCCTGGAGCGCCATGGGCACCTGGCCTGACACGGCGAGGCCCGCCGCCAGCGCGAAGGCGGTGCCGAGGAGCACGCCGGCCAGGCTGGCCAGCACCGCCAGCATCACGATCTGCAGGAGGACGAACGCGGCGAGACGCCGGTCGCGCAGCCCCAGGGCGCGCAGGGTGGCGAGCGACGTGAGCTTGCCCTGCAGGTAGGCCTGCACGCTGTTGAACACGCCCAGGCCCCCGATGAAGAGGGCGGAAAACCCGATGAGGAGCAGGCCCGAGCCGATCTGACCGAGCACCTCCGCCAGGCGCTCGCTGCGCTCCTCGAAGGTCTCGACTTCGGCATCGAGCCCGGGGTGGGCCGCCGTCAGCGCGTCGCGCCATGCCGCGGCGGTGGCGGTGGGGGTGGCGGCGTCGTCCGTCCGGACGCGGTAGCGATACTCCAC
>JABFRY010000254.1 GCA_013140955.1 Acidobacteriota bacterium | reverse complement strand
CGCGTACGGGCTGCGCTCGGTCAGCCTGCGATACTTCAACGCGGCCGGTGCCGACCCCGACGGCCAGCTCGGTGAGGACCACGACCCGGAGATCCACCTCATCCCGCGGGCGATCGCGGCCGCCTCCGGGGGACCGCCCCTCGAGATCTTCGGCGACGATTACCCCACCCCGGACGGCACCTGCCTGAGAGATTATGTGCACGGGAGCGACCTGGCGGAGGCCCACCTCCTGGCCCTCGCGTCCCTGGAGGCGGGCGGCGCGTCGGCGACCTACAACGTCGGCAGCGGCGAACCATCCTCGGTGCGCGACGTGATGCGGGCGGTCGAGCGCGTGACAGGTCAGACCGTCCCGTGCCGCATCGCCCCACGGCGTCCCGGCGACCCTGCGGTGCTCCATGCCTCGGCGGCGCGGATCCAGACCGCCCTCGGCTGGCGCCCGGGACGTCCGGCCCTCGACACGATCGTGGCCGACGCCTGGCAGTGGCACCGCCAGCATCCGCGCGGGTTCGGCCCCGCGCAGGGGGCCTGACCATGACGCGCGAGCGTCGCCCGCTGGTCGATCCGCTCCTGTCGGTGGTCATGCCGGTCTACAACGAGATCGGGACGATCGACGAGATCGTGCGCCGGGTCCTGGCGGTACCGCTGCGCCTGGAGCTCGTGGTGGTGGACGACTGCTCGACCGATGGCTCGGGCGAACGCCTCGAGCGGTTGCGGGAGGAACTGGGATTCGTCCTGCTCCGGCAACCCGTCAACCAGGGCAAGGGCGCGGCCCTGCGGCGCGGATTCGCGGAGGTCCGTGGCGACATCGTCGTGGTGCAGGACGCGGACCTCGAGTATTCGCCGGAGGAGTTTCCTTCGCTCATCGAGCTGATCCGGGAGGATCGCGCCGATGTGGTCTACGGATCCCGCTTCCTCGGCCGCCGCCGGGCCTTCATGTTCACCCACTACGTGGGCAATCGCGTCCTGACGTTCGTCACCAACCTGCTCTACAACACCATGCTCACGGACATGGAGACCTGCTACAAGGCCATGCGGACCGACGTCATCCGCTCGATGACGCTGCAATCGAGCGGGTTCGGCATCGAGCCGGAGCTGACGGCCAAGATCTTCAAGCGGGGGTATCGGGTGTTCGAGGTGCCCATCACGTACGATGGGCGTGGGTACGAGGACGGGAAGAAGATCGGCTGGCGCGACGGCGTCGTCGCCCTCTGGGTTCTGGTGCGATACCGCTTCACCGAGTGAACGCCCTCATTCGCCTTCTCGGGTACGCGCGGCCGTACCGCGCGAGGCTGGTCAGCGCGCTGGCGGCCATGGTGCTGTACGGCGCCGCGTCGGCGGGCGTGGCCGCGCTCATCAAGCCCGTCTTCGACCAGGTCCTGCCGACCGGTCAGCAGCTGGGGCTGGTGGCCATCGCCATCCTGGCCATCTACTTCCTGAAGGGGGTGGGGGCCTATCTCTCGTCCTACCTGATGACCGACGTGGGACAGCGTGTGGTGCGCGACCTGCGGCGCGTCCTCTTCGGACACATCCTCGGCCAGTCCGCGGCATTCTTCGGTACCCAGACGACCGGTCGTCTGATGTCGCGCCTCACCAACGACGTCGGGCAGGTGCAGCAGGCCGTCTCCGAGACCATCGGTGACCTCACGCGCGAGTCGCTGTCGCTCGTGGGCTACGCCGGCCTGCTCTTCTACTACGACGCGCGGCTCGCCCTGGTCTGCCTGACCGGCGCCCCGATCATCGTGTATCCCCTGGTACGACTGGGCCAGCGGGTCCGCCGGACGACGCGCCGCAGCCAGGAGTCGCTGGAGCGCCTCTCCCATGCGGCGGGAGAGGCCTTTGCCGGCCACCGTATCGTGAAGGCCTTCGGCGCGGAAGCGCGCGAGACGCGCCACTTCGAACAGGCCTCCGACCAGCTGTATCGCACCAACATGAAGGTGACGAGTGCGCTGTCGGTGCTCCCGCCGCTGATGGAGTTCATCGGCGGCGTGGCCTTCGTGGCCGCGCTCTGGTACGGCAGCCAGGAGATCGCCTCGGGTCGCCTGACCACGGGCGCGTTCGCCGCGTTCATGGCCGCCCTGTTTCTCATGTACGGGCCGGCTAAGAAGCTGAGTCGCGTCAACGCGAACCTCCAGCAGGCCATTGCCGCCGCCGAGCGCATCTTCGAGATGCTCGACACGCACACGGAGGTGCACGAACGCCCGGACGCACGGCCGCTGCCGCCGGTGCGGGAGCGCGTGGAGTTTCGTGACGTGGGCTTCGCGTACGGCGGCAGTGACGGCCCACCCGCCCTGCGCCACGTCAGCTTCACCGTGCACGCCGGCCAGGTGCTCGCCATCGTGGGGCGGAGCGGTGCCGGCAAGACGACGCTCGCCAACCTGATTCCGCGGTTCTACGACGTCACCTCGGGCGCCATCCTGCTCGACGGACACGACGTCCGCGACGTGACGCTCGCGTCGCTGCGCGGGCAGGTCGATCTGGTCACCCAGGAGATCGTGCTGTTCGACGACACGGTGGCGGCCAACATCGCCTACGGCCGGCCGGATGCCCCGCGCGCGGACGTCGTCACCGCCGCGAGGGCGGCCCACGCCCACGATTTCATCCAGGCGCTGCCCGAGGGGTACGACACGGTGATCGGCGAGCGGGGGCAGCGCCTCTCGGGCGGGCAGCGCCAGCGGATCGCGATTGCCCGGGCGCTGCTTCGGCGCTCGCCTCTGCTGATTCTCGACGAGGCGACCTCCGCGCTCGACACCGAGTCCGAGCGCCTGGTGCAGGCGGCCCTGGCCAATCTCATGCGCGACCGTACCTCGCTCGTCATCGCGCACCGCCTGTCCACGGTGCGGCAGGCCGACCGGATCCTCGTGCTCGATGACGGGCGCATCGCGGAGTCGGGCACGCATGCCGAGTTGCTCGCGGCCGGGGGGGTGTATGCGAAACTGTACGCGTTCCAGCTGCAGGAGGACGCGCCGGTGGGCGAACGGGAGGGGGCGGCCGGTCTCCCTGGCGCCGACGGCGACGCCGTGGCCCGCCCAGGGGTGCCCGCGATGGGCGGGCGCTCATGATCCGTTCCAGGGCCGCGCGGGCCGCGCGAGACGGCCCGGCAGGGTGAGATCGGACCAATGATCAAGTCGATGACGGGCTTCGCGTCGCTGACCCACGAGGACGAGCGGGCGACCGTGGCCGTGACGCTCCGGAGCGTGAATCACCGCTTCTTCGACGCCCAGCTTCGGATTCCCAGTGCGTTCGGCGATCTGGAGGCTCCGGTCCGCAGTGTGCTCCAGCGAGGCATCGCGCGTGGCCGGGTGGAACTGTCCGTCTCGGTGCAGTTGCGACAGCCCGCCGCGCCGGCCGTGGAATTGAACGAGGCGCTGGTGGAGAGCCTGGTCGCCGCGCTCGATCGCGCACGGGCGCGCGGCCTGGTGTCCGGCCCCCTGACACCTGGCGACCTCCTGCGCCTGCCCCAGGTCCTGGCCATCCGGGAACAGACGGGCGCGACCGATCCGGCCATCGAGGCGCACGTGGCCACGAGCGTGGAGGCGGCCGTGGTCCAGGCCCTGGCCGAACTCGATGCCATGCGCGTGCGGGAGGGCGAGCACCTGGCCGCTGACTTCGAGCGCCGCCGCACCCTGCTGGCCGACCTGATCGAGCGTCTCCGGGTGGCGACGGATCAGGGCCGCCTCTCGCTCGAAGAGCGGCTGCGGGAGCGCCTGGGCGACCTGCGGCTGGAGGTACCGGTGGACCAGGCCGCGCTGGCCCAGGAAATTGTTCGCGTGGCCGCGCGATCGGACATCGCCGAGGAGGTCACGCGGTTCCGGGCGCACCTGGCGCACTGGGCGGCCCTGTCGATGGGCGACGAGCCCTGCGGCCGCAAGCTGGACTTCCTGCTGCAGGAGATGAACCGGGAGATCAACACCATCGGCTCCAAGGCCGACGGCGTGCACGTGTCCGAGCTGGTGATTGCCGCCAAGGCGGAGCTCGAACGCATGCGGGAGCAGGTGCAGAATGTCGAGTAGGCCCCGCGGGCTGCTGTTCATCGTGTCGGCGCCATCGGGCACCGGCAAGACCACCATCGTGGAACGGCTCGCGCAGCAGATGACGGGGCTGTGTCTCTCGCGGTCCTACACGTCACGGCCGGCGCGCAACGGGGAGCGCGACGGTGTGGACTACACCTTCGTCACCCGCGAGCGCTTCGAGACCATGGTCCGCGAGGGCGCGTTCCTGGAGTGGGCCGACGTCTTCGGCAATCTGTACGGGACTGCGGCCGCCGACACCGAGGCCTGTCTGGCGGGTGGGTCCGATCTCGTGCTCGTGATCGACGTGCAAGGCGCCCGGCAGGTGCGGGCCTGCGGCCTGGCGGCGACCACCGTGTTCATCCTGCCGCCGTCGGCGGCCGTCCTGGAGCAACGATTGCGCGGGCGGAGCAAGGACAGCGAGGCGCAGATCCGCCGGCGTCTCGAGGTGTCTGGCGGCGAGGTGTGCGAGTACACGGGGTACGACTACGTGGTGGTCAACGACGAGGTAGACGAGGCGGTGGACCGGCTGCGCGCCATCGTGCTGGCCGAGCGCGCGCGCACGGCCAGCATGCGGGCGACGGCCGAGGCCATCGTGGCGACGTTTGCGCCGGGACGGCTTCCGTGCTGACCCCCACGCCGGGTTGTCCTGCCCGGAGGAGGTACTGATGGCGCTGGTTGCCCTGGGCGTGACCGGCGGTATCGGGGCGTACAAGGCCGCCGAGGTGTGCCGGGGACTGCAGAAGGCCGGGCACGACGTCGTGGTCGTCATGACACGGTCGGCGCGGCGCTTCATCGCCCCCCTGACCTTCGAAGCCCTCACCGGCCGTCCCGTCATCACCTCGCAGTGGAACGCCGGCGGGCGCGGCGTGATCGAGCACATCGCGGTGGCCGACACCATCGACCTGCTGCTCGTGGCGCCGTGCACGGCGAACGTCATCGGCCGGTTCGCGCACGGCCTCGCCGACGACTTCCTGACGACGCTGTACCTCGCGACACGGGCACCCGTGCTGATCGCTCCGGCCATGAACGTGCACATGCTGGGGCACGCGGCGGTCCAGGCCAACATCGCTACGCTGCAGCAGCGGGGTGTCGGCCTTGTGGAGCCCGGCGAGGGCTACCTGGCATGCGGCTGGATCGGGC
>JABFRY010000463.1 GCA_013140955.1 Acidobacteriota bacterium | reverse complement strand
GTCGTCCGTCCCCGCATCACGGTCCGCAGGGCGTCCCGAATCAGCAGCTCGGTGTCGGTGTCGATGCTCGACGTCGCCTCGTCGAGCACCAGGACCGGCCGGTCGAAAGCTAGGGCCCGCGCCAGCGACAGCAGCTGCTTCTGTCCCACCGACAGGGTCGCGCCCCGCTCCGCCACGGGAGCCGCCATCCCTCCCGGCAGGCGGTCGATGAACGCGGCCGCATGCACCGCCTCGGCGGCCCGGCGAACCGCCGCATCGTCGATCCCGGTCTCGCCCAGCCGGATGTTCCCGGCGATCGTGCCCGAGAACAGGTGCACGTCCTGGAGGACGAGCGCGAACTGCCGGCGAAGCTCCGGCAGCGACATCTCCCGCACGTCCACGCCGCCGATCGTGATCCGTCCGGCCTGCACGTCGTAGAACCGCAGCAGTAGGTTCACGATCGTCGTCTTGCCCGATCCGGTGGCTCCCACCAGGCCGATGCGCTGACCGGGCTCGATGCGAAACGAGATGTCGTGCAGGACCGGCTCGTGCTCCAGGTAGCCGAACGTCACACCTTCGAAGGCAATGGCCGCCGCGCCTGCCGCGCGCGGCGCCGGCACCGCTGAAGGCGGCACCGCTGAAGGCGGCACCGCTGAAAGCGGTGCCGCCGGTGACAGTGCCGCCGGTGACAGTGCCGCCGGTGACAGTGCCGCCGGTGACAGTGCTGCTGAAGACGGTGCTGCTGAAGACGGTGCTGCTGAAGACGGTCCCGCTGAAGACGGTGCCGTTGGCGACAGTATGTGGACCGGCGTGTCGAGCAGGCCGAAGATCCGTTCCGACGAGGCCATCGCGCCCTGCAGCGTGTTGAACTTCTCCGACATGTCGGCAATCGGGCGGAAGAACCGCTGCGAGTACTGCAGGAAGGCGACGAGCGACCCCAGCGTCAGCGCATCGTCCAGCACCCAGCCGCTGCCGAACCAGATGATGAGCGACGCCGACAGCGCGCTCACCAGCTCGATGGCCGGGAAGAAGACGGCGTAGTAGAAGAGTGACTGCACGTTGGCGTCGCGGTGCTGGCGATTGATGTCGTCGAACGCCTGGTAGTCGCGTCCCTCCCGGCCGAACAGGTGCACCGTCGCCATGCCGGTGATCCGCTCCTGCAGGAACGCGTTGATCCGGGCGATCCGCGCGCGCACGGTGCGGTACGACTCCCGGACGTGCACGCGGAACCACTGCGCCACCACGACGATGAGCGGGACGGTCGCCACCACCAGGGCCGCCAGGCGCCAGTCCATCCACAGCAGGACGCCCAGGATGCCCACCAGGGTGAACAGGTCGCCGAACACCGCCACGGACCCCGAGGTGAACAGCTCGTTGATCACGTCCACGTCGGTGGTCAGACGCGTCATCAGCCGGCCCACCGGGTTCCGGTCGTGAAAGCGGAGGTCGAGCCGCTGCAGGTGATCGTGGATCTCCATGCGGAGGTCGAACATCACCAGCTGCCCCGTGGACTGCATCTGCCACGTCTGCGCGAACTCCAGGCCGAACGAGGCCACGATCGTCCCCAGGTAGAGCGCGGCCACCCCTGCCAGCCCCGACAGGTCGCCGGCGGGGATGTAGTCGTCGATGACGATGCGGGTCAGCAGCGGCGGCACCAGCTGCAGCACCGAGTGGCCCACGATGGCCGCCACGGCCAGCGCCACACGCCCGCCGTAGGGCCGGAGGTAGCCGACCAGCCGCCGCATCAGGCGAGCGTCGTAGGCCCGGCCGAGCGCCTCCTCCTCGTGCGCCGTCATGACGCCGCCAGCTCCTCTTCGAGGAGCTGGGTGCGGTGGAGTCCGGCGTAGATGCCGCTGTCGGCCAGCAGCGAGGCGTGCGTCCCCCGTTCCACGATGCGCCCCTCCTGCAGCACGAGGATCTGGTCCGCGTGCCGCACGGTGGACACACGGTGCGAGACGAGGATCGAGGTGCGGGTCCGCATCACGTCCGACAGCCGCCGCAGGATCTCGTCCTCGGTGGAGGTGTCCACCGCCGACAGTGCGTCGTCGAGCACCAGGATGCGCGGATCCACCGCCACCGCCCGTGCGATGGCCGTGCGCTGCTTCTGGCCGCCAGACAGCGTGATGCCGCGCTCGCCGACCACCGTGTCGTAGCCGCGCGGAAACGCGGCGACGTCCGCATCGAGGCGCGCCACCGCCGCCGCACGCATGACCCTCTCGCCGGTGGTGTCCGCCTCCGGCACGCCGAACGCCACGTTTTCGCCGACAGTGGCACCGAAGAGGAACGGCTCCTGCGGCACGAACCCGATCGCCCGGCGGAGCACGGCGAGCGGCAGGTGCCGCACGTCGAGGCCGTCGATGAACACGGTGCCCTCGGGTGGATCGATCAGGCGCGGCAGCATGCGCAGCAGCGTGGACTTGCCCGACCCGGTCGCCCCGACGATGGCGGTGGTGGACCCGGCCGGCAGCACCGCCGAGACGTCGTCGAGTACGGTGCGCCCGTCGTACGCGAACGTCAGGTGCCGGAACTCGATCGCCCCACGTGGGGTCCAGGCGCCGTCGGCCGCTGCCCCGGCGGGACCCTCGACGAGGCGGTCCGAGACGCCGGGCTCGGCACGCATCACGTCCAGCATGCGCTGCCACGAGGCCATCCCCCGCTGCAGCAGGTTCGTCACCCAGCCGAAGGCGATCATCGGCCAGGCCAGCATGACCAGGTACGCGTTGAACGCAACGAGCTCGCCCACCGTCATCCGGCCCGTCACCACGTCGCGGGCGCCCAGCCACAGCACGAGCAGCGCGCCCACGCCCATCAGCAGGCCCATGCTCGGAAAGAACAGGCCCTGCAGGGCAATGAGCGCACGGTTGCGGGTCAGGTACTCCTGGTTGGCCTGGCGAAACCGCTCCGTCTCGAAGGCCTCCTGGCCGTAGGCCCGCACCACCCGCACGCCCGACATCTCCTCCTGCGCCAGCGCGCTGATCTCGGCCAGCTGCGCCTGGATGCGGTCGAATCGCCGGTGGATGGCCGCGCCGAATCCGCGCACCGCCACCGACACGAGCGGCAGCGGGATCAGGGCGATGAGCGTCAGCCGCGGGTTGATGGACAGCATCAACCCGATGGCCACCACGAACGTGAGGGCGGTCGAGGCGGTGTACATCACCGCCGGTCCCACCAGCATGCGCACCGCGGACAGGTCGTTGGTGGCCCGCGACATGAGCTCGCCCGTCCGGTGGCGCGTGAAGTAGTCGAGGTCCAGCTGCTGCAGGCGTGCGAAGAAGTCGTTGCGCAGGTCGAACTCGATGTCGCGGGAGGCCGTCATCAACACCCAGCGCATGAGGAAGCGGAACACGCCGGCCGCCAGGGCCAGCCCGAACAGCAGGAGGGCGTAGCGGAAGGCCCGGCCCGCCGTCAGCTCCGTGGCCAGTTCGTCGATGGCATGGCGCAGCACCCAGGGCCCGGCGAGGGTGAGCGCGGTGGCGCCGACAACGAAGACGAAGCCGAGCAGGTAGGGGCGCCGGTAGCGCAGCACATAGCCCAGGAGCTGGCGCGCAGGCGACATCCCCGCAGTATATCGGGTGCCTCCGGGCGGCGCGCCGGCTGCGGGTGGTTTACACTACTGCGCATCCCCGCCTGTTCCGATACACCCTCCATGCGCATACCACTGACCTCAGCCCTCTTCGGACTCCTCTGGCTGGCCTGGGCCGCACCGGCCGCCGCGCAGTTCAACATCCCGAGCCCCGTCGTCCCGGCGGAGGACTACCGGGTCGAGGTCGGGCTCCGGCTCTGGACCCCGACGCCGGAGATCAGCATCGCCGCCGACGGGAGCGTCGTGCCCGGCACCGATATCAACCTGATCAGCGAGTTCGGCATCGAGAAGGTCCGCTTCCGGGAGCTGCGCGCCGAGGTGAAGCCCAGCCAGCGGCACAAGATCCGGGTGGCGCGGGTCCCGATCCGGTACGACGCCGACGCGGTCATCGAGCGCACGCTCTCGTTCAGCGGCCAGACGTTCACGATCGGCGAGCCCACCCATGCTGAACTCGACTGGGACTTCTGGCGGTTCGGTTACGAGATGGATGTCGCCTCCGGGTCGAGCGGCTTCATCGGCGCGCTCGTGGACCTGCAGTACCACCGCATCGACGCGCTCATCTCCAGTCCGCGCGGCTCGGCCGCGGCCGAGGCCCGGGCGCCGGTACCCACGGTGGGCTTCATTGCCCGGGGCTACCTGGCCGACTCCTTCTCGCTCACGGCCGAGTTCAGCGGCTTCAAGGTGCCCGACTGGATCTACGACGACGCGGATGCCTCGGTGAAGGACTTCGACGTCTACGCGACCCTCCACCTGGGCAGGAACCTGGGCGTGCAGGGGGGCTACCGCAACATGTCGGCCGACTACGTGGTGGACGAAGACCGGGGCAACCTGAAGATGAAGGGCTACTACGTGGGCGGCCTGCTGCGCTTCTAGGCCCGCGTCACGCCTGACGTCAGACCATGGGCCAGGGCGGCGGAGCGCATCCCTGCCCTCAGGCGAGCGACTTGCGGGCCACCACCAGCACGGAGCTGCCAACGGGCATGGGCAGGTGCCGCGCGAGGGCGGCCTCCCAGCCCAGCGCGGTCACCAGCGCCTCGTTGACCACGGCAGGCGGCACGTCCATCTCACCGTCCTGTGCGACACGGCGAAACGGCCGCGTCATCCGCTGCATCAGGCGGTTGGCCAGCAGCAGCGGGAAGAGCGTGGCGAAGAGGAACCGCGCCCGGATCACGTGGAGCCCGGCTCCCTCGGCCAGCCGTCCCAGGGATCGCGGCGTGTAGCGGCGCACCTCCTGCCAGATCTCGGCGTGATCGCCGCGCAGGATCTCGAGCGCCGACGCCGACAGCACGAGCGTGCCACCCGGCCGCAGCACCCGCCCCATCTCGCGCACGGCGCGCGCCGCATCGGGCACCGACTGCAGCACGTCGAACGACACCACCATGTCGAACGCCCCGTCCCTGAAGGGGATGTCGAGCACGCTCGCGCGCGCCAGGCAGGCGCCGGGGGCCGCCGCATGCCGCAGGCCCACGGCCGACAGGTCGAACGCATAGACCTGTCCGAACGGCCGCAGCAACGGCAGGTTGACCCCTGTGCCGCAGCCGCAGTCGAGCAGGCGCAGGTCGCGGCGACCCGCGGCCTGCTCGGCGAGCAC
>JABFRY010000184.1 GCA_013140955.1 Acidobacteriota bacterium | reverse complement strand
AATCGGCGACGCTCAGCCACGCAGCGAAGTGCACCACGGCGGTGGCACCGGTCTCCCGCAGCGCCCGCGCGACCGCCGCGGTGTCGGCCACGTCGCCGACGATGAGCGGGACCCCGAGCGCCGCCTCGCGGTGGCCGGCGGACAGATCGTCGTAGACGACCACGTCGCGCCCGGCACGCCGGAGCGCCTTGACCGTGTGGCTGCCGATGTAGCCGGCACCGCCGGTGACGAGGACGGGACCTCGATCAGCGCCGGCCAATGGAGTAGTACGTGAACCCGTCCTGGGCCATCTGTTCAGGGGCAAACAGGTTCCGGCCGTCGAACACGACCGGCGTGCGCATCAGGGACCGCATCCGCTCCATGTCGGGCCGGCGGAACTCGTTCCACTCGGTGACGATCGCCAGCGCATCCGCCCCCTTCAGCGCGTCGTAGCTGCGGCGGGCGTACCCGATGCGGCTGCCGAAGATCCGCTTGGCCACGTCCATGGCCTCAGGATCGTAGGCCGTCACGACGGCCCCGGCCCCGAGCAGCGCCTCGATGAGCGGGATGGCGGGGGCCTCCCGCATGTCGTCGGTCCTCGGCTTGAAGGCCAGACCCCAGATCGCGATGCGGCGGCCCTTCAGGCTCCCGAAGTGCGCGCGCATCTTGTCGGCCAGGCGCGTCTTCTGCCGTTCGTTGACCGTCTCGACCGCCTTCAGGATGCGGAACGGGTAGCGACGGTCGGCGGCGAACCGGATCATCGCCTGCACGTCCTTCGGGAAGCAGCTTCCACCGTAGCCGACGCCAGGAAACAGGAAGGACGGCCCGATCCGCCGGTCGGAGCCGATGGCCCGGCGCACGTCGTCGACGTTGGCGCCGACGGCCTCGCAGACGTTTGCCACCTCGTTCATGAACGAGATGCGCGTGGCCAGCATGGCGTTGGCGGCGTACTTCGTCAGCTCGGCGCTCGCGCAGTCCATCACCATGATGGGAGCGCCGGTCCGCGTGAACGGTCCGTACAGCTCGGTCATGAGCGCGCGCGCGGCGTCGTCCTCGGCGCCGATGACGACGCGGTCGGGCTTCATGAAGTCCTCGATCGCCGCGCCCTGCTTCAGGAACTCGGGATTGCTGACGACGCTGAACGGATGCGTCGTGAGCGCGCCGATGGTCTCGGCCACGCGCCGGCTCGTCCCCACGGGCACGGTGCTCTTGTCCACGATGACCTTGTAGCCGTTCATGGCGCGCCCGATCTCGCGGGCCACCGCCAGCACGTGCTGGAGGTCCGCCGACCCGTCCTCACCCATCGGCGTCCCCACCGCGATGAAGATGACCGAGGCACCCCGCACCGCCTTGGCGAGGTCCGTGGTGAACGCCAGGCGCTTCTCCTGCCGGTTGCGCCCGACGAGCTCGGTGAGCCCGGGCTCGTAGATGGGCACCTTGCCACGCTGCAGCTGCCGGACCTTGGCTGCATCCTTGTCCACGCACACCACGTCGTTGCCGGTCTCGGCGAAGCACGCCCCCGCCACCAACCCGACGTATCCCGTTCCCACGACCGCCAATCTCATGCGCCACCCCTGAGGAGAAACCCGGCCCGACGCCGAACGTGCGACGCTACCATACGGATGAAATTCCTGTCAACGTATTGCAGCCAAAGGACTTGTGGCGCAACAGGCGCCGCCCGGGTGAGCCCGGCCGCTGTGCTACGCTCTGGGCGTGCGCATCCTCGTCGACTACCGGCCCGCGCTGCGGGAGCGTACCGGTGTCGGCGAATACATCCATCATCTCGTGTCGGCGCATGCCGCGGCCTACCCCAGCGACAAGCTCGGCCTCTTCACCAGTTCCTGGCGCGATCGCCCCGCGCCCGACCTGGCCGCCGGTTTCGGCCCTGGTCCCGTGCAGGTCGTCGATCGCCGGGTCCCGGTGCGCGTCCTCAACTACGCGTGGCACCGGCTCGCATGGCCTCCGGTCGAATGGCTGGCCGGGGCGTGGGACGTGGCCCACTCGCCGCACCCCCTGCTCCTGCCCGCCCGGGCCGCCGCCCGCGTCGTGACCATTCACGACCTGTTCTTCCTGGATCACCGGGACGCCGTGCGCGGCGAGGTGCGACGCGACTATGCCGATCTGGTTGCCAGGCACGCGCAGGAGGCCGACGCGGTCGTGACCTCGACGGAGTACGGGCGTGCCCTCGTGGCAGACCGGTTGGGCGTGCCCGCGGCACGCATCCATGTGTGCCCACCCGGCGCCCCACGGTGGCAGACACTCGGCGCCCGACCCAACCGTCCCGTCGGGGGCTACCTGCTCTTCGTCGGCACACTGGAGCCGCGCAAGAACCTGTCGGTGTTGCTCGACGCCTTTGCACGACTCCTCGACCGTCACGCCGACGTCCCGCCGCTCGTGGTGGCCGGGCGGGCCACACCGGAGGCCGCTCCCCTGCTGGCCCGTATGGCCGCGCCCCCGCTCGCCGGCCGTGTGGAGTACCGCGGCTACGTGCCGGATGGTGACCGGGAAGCGCTCTTCGCCGGCGCCGCCCTGCTGGCCATCCCGTCCCTCGACGAGGGCTTCGGCCTGCCGGCGCTCGAGGCCATGGCCGCCGGCGTGCCCGTCGTGGCGTCCACCCGGGGCGCCCTTCCGGAGGTGCTGCGCGGCAGCGGACTCCTCGTGGAGGCCCTCGATGTGGTGGGCCTGTGCGACGCCATGGCCACCCTCCTCTTCGACGAAGCCAGGGCGCTCGCCTGCGCCGAGGCCGGACTGGCGCGGGCCCGCACCTTCACGTGGGAGCGCACGGCGCGGGCCGTGCACGGCGCCTACACCGACGCGTGCAGCCGGCGGAGCGCGGCACGCTGATGCGCGTGGCGATCGATGCCCGTGAACTGCAGGACCATCCCACCGGCGTTGGCCGGTATCTCACCGCCCTGCTGACACACTGGCGGGACGTCCCGGCCGCGCGGGAGTGCGAGTTCCTGCTGTGCTCGCACGCGCCGGTGCACCTGCCGGACCTGACGGGTCTGCGCGTCGCCACACGGATGGCCGGACACGTGGGCGGTACCCGGTGGGAGCAGCTGACACTGCCCGGCCTGCTCCGCGCGGCCAGGGCGGATGTCCTGTTCGCACCCGCCTACACGGCACCGCTGCTGACATCGGTGCCCGTCGTCCTCGCGATCCACGACGTGTCCTTTGCCGCCCACCCCGAGTGGTTCTCGTGGCGCGAGGGCCTGCGCCGGCGAACCCTCGCGCGCCTGTCCGCGCGGCGCGCCCGCCGGGTCCTCACGATCTCCGAGTTCTCGCGGGCCGAGATCGTGCGCCACCTGGGAACGGACCCTGCCAAGATCCTCGTCACGCCACTCGGTCCGGGCCGCGGGCCGGGCGCGACGGACGCGGCGCTTCCGCCACGCGGGACCGACGAGGATCTGCTGCTGTACGTCGGCTCCGTCTTCGAGCGGCGGCACGTTCCCGAACTGGTCGAGGCGTTCGCGCGGCTCGCTGCGCGGAGGCCTCGCGCGAGGCTCGCGATCGTGGGCGACAACCGCACACGCCCGGTGGTCGATCTCGACGCCGTCGCGCGCCGGTGCGGCGTGGCGGACCGCGTGTCGCGGCTCGACTTCGTGGACGACGCCACCCTGGCCACGCTCTATCACGATGCGCGGGGCTTCGTGTTCCTGTCGGCGTACGAGGGCTTCGGGCTCACCCCGCTCGAGGCGCTCACCGCGGGCGTGCCGGTGCTGCTGCTCGACACGCCGGTGGCGCGGGAGGTCTGCGGCGACGCGGCGGCCTATGTCGGGTCGACCGACCCTGGCGTGATTGCCGACGCGCTCGAGCGCCTGCTGTACGACGACGCGGAGCGCGGGCGGCTGGCGGACGCGCGCCCGGCTGTGCTGGACCGCTATTCGTGGAGCCGGTGCGCGGCGGCCACCTTCGAGGCCATCACGGCGCCATGACCGCCCCGCCGCGACTCTCGATCGTCATCGTCACGTTCAACTCGGTGCCGGACATCGACCGGTGCCTCGCCTCGCTGGCCGCCGCCCCACCGGCGACCTCCCACCAGATCGTCGTCGTGGACAATGCGTCGCCCGATGGAACCGCCGCTCACGTCCGCCAGCGGTGGCCACGCGTGACGGTCCTCGACGCGGGCGGCAACACGGGGTTCTCGCACGCGAACAACGTCGGCATCCGCGCGACGCGGGGCGAGCTGATCCTGCTGCTCAATCCGGATACGGTCGTCCCGGCAGGTGCCCTCGACGCCCTGATCGCCACGCTCGAGCGTCATCCAGGCGCCGCCGTGGCCGGGCCCCGCCTCGTGGACGGTCTGGGCCGGGCGGAACTGTCCCATGGTCCGATGATCAGCCCCTTCGCCGAACTGGGCCAGAAGCTGCTCGTCCGCGCCCATGCGCGGGGCAGCGGCCTGGCGGCCCGTGTGGTCGAGCGGCGCACCCGCCGGCCGGCCACGGTGGACTGGGTCAGCGGCGCCTGCCTGCTCGTCCGGCGCGAGGCGGCCGAGCGGGTCGGCCTGCTGGATGAGCGCTTCTTCATGTACACAGAGGACGTGGACTTCTGCGCGAGACTCCGCGCGGCCGGCTACCAGGTCCGGTTCGATCCGTCCTCGGAGGTGGTGCACCTCCGCGGCCGGTCGGCCGCATCGGCGCCGTCGGCCACGGCAGCCGCGTATCGGCGCAGCCACCTGCAGTTCTACGCACGGCACCATCCCCGCTGGGTGCCGGTACTCCGCGCCTATCTCAAGGTCCGCGGCCAGCTGCCCGATTCCGATGAGCAGTGAGCCCCCTGTCGAGCCTCGCCGTCTGGACCTGTCCCGCCTGCGGCCGCCGGGTGCCGCCGCAGGTCGAGGCCTGCCGTTGCGGGCATGCGCGTGCCGACGTGCGGGAGACGCCTGCCGTCCCACACGGCCAGGCTCCGGCGGGCGCGAGCGGCCTGGCGCTGCTCGTGATCGGCCTGGCGTGCGGGCTCGGGCTGGGGGCACTGGGTCTCGCGCAGCTCACACCGGCCGCTGACGAGCGCCCCGCGCCTGAGACGTCGGCCCCCTCCGTCCTCTCCGCACCGGCCGGGCACGATGGCGCCTCCGCGGGCGACTCCCCTGTGGTTTCTGCTGCCGCCTCTGGTGCGGCCTCTGCGGTCTCTGGCGTCGTGCCCGCTGGACAGCCCGAGCGGCCGCCCGAAGCGGCGCCGCC
>JABFRY010000122.1 GCA_013140955.1 Acidobacteriota bacterium | reverse complement strand
CGAACCGGAGCAGCCCCGCATGGCGAATCAGGAACTGGCGGAAGTCGACAGGGACTCGCCGGTTCACGAGGTAGAGGAAGACCAGGTGGTCGGTGTTGCCCTTCTCGACCCCGATCGGCAGCTTGTCAGGGAAGCACCGGACGACGCGCTGGCGTCCGGTGCCGAACGCGATGTGCGGGTAGTCCTCGGGCCCCAGGTAGTTGTCGCGCATGAGCGCGAAGAACCGCCGCTTGTCGGCCTCAGGGCTCAGCCACCAGCAGTGGCGGTCGCCGAGCACCGCGTCCAGGATCATCACGCGCTCGACCATCCGGCCGACGGTCATCAGCCGGCGATTCCGGTTGTCGGCCTGGCCGATGGTCTCGTAGAGCGGCCGGTGATGCACGTGGTACAGGCGTCCGCGTCGCGCCGGCCCAGGCTCGATGGCGCGGGCGAACCCGCGCCCGACCAGGCGGCCGACGAAGTCGCGGCTGTTCTGGCCGCGCACGGTGCCGGTGAAGGCGCAGTACTGCCGTTCGAGAAAGCAGCCGGCGTGGACCATGACGGCCACGAGGAACTGCGACTGTCGCTCGGTGAACCCGAAGCTTGCGACCGCCGTCACCCGCTCGGCGGTGACGCTGTCCATGGCGTCGTTGGCCGGGTATTGGTGCGTCACAGGAACTCCTCCATGCCCCGCGGCCGAGGCGCCGAACGGCCGCCGCCGCGTGCCCCAACGACGTACACGCGGAACCCGGCCTTGCTGTGGCCAGCGGCGTGCGCGCCGCGGTAGTGCGGCGTGAAGAGCTCGACGTCCTGGTGGAGTTCGCGGCCGTCGGCCTCGTACTCGATGCGGTAGTCCGGGAAGTGCACCTGTCCGTCGAAGTACGGCACATCATGGTCGCGCGCCCACTCCCGGATCTCGTGCTCGTCGCGGTCGGGTCGGCCGTCGCTGTCGGCCCGGCCGCGGTTGTGCGCCTGCAGGAACTCCTGGTACTCGCGCTTCAGGTCCTGCTCCAGCACGACACGCCGGACCTCGAGCCCGCCGTGCTCGTCGCGGAGCCGCGCTTCCTCCTGTCGGTAGGTCGAGTACAGGTGCGAGTCGTGGTCCAGTTCGCGGTCCTTGCTGACGCCCGCATGGAACGCCTGGACGGGCTCGTCTTCGCGGCCGAGCGAGTGGGCGTCGAGCAGGTCGCGCCCTTCACGCGTCAGCGTCAGGCCGCGGTCGCCGTCACCAAGGTCAACCACCTCGACGAGTCCTTCATCGCGCAGGTGTTCGACGGTGTCGTGGTCGGCATCGACGTCGTGCTCGGGCACGACGCGAAAGGCACCGACGGCGGCCAGGGTGCGACTATCCTCGCCGTTCAGCTCGTAGACGCGGTCGCGGTTGACGACCAGCTCGCGCTCGTCGCCGCGCGGCAGGTCGAGGTCTCGCATCATGCCGTCGCGCGGATCCCGGCCGTCCCGATCACGGTCTTCGTACACTCGCGCACGGCCATCGCCGCCTTCACGGTCGCGCGCGTCATCTCGCGGATCGAACATGGCTGTCCTCCCGACATGGCGTTGCGTTGGGTTGTTCGTGAAGGCGCCGGGCGGTTGCCGCGCGGGGCGATTCAGGAAGGCGCTGAGCGTCCGGGGCGTTGCGCCGCGGGGCGTTCAGGGCTGGTCTGCGGAACTCGGGCTCAGGTCCGCTTGGGGGGCCGAGCGATGGAGTCGACCCGGGGCAAGACGCCAACGGGCCAGCAGCCGACCGAGGCCGCTACAGGGCTTATACTCCTCGCGCGGCAGTCGCGCAAGCGACAGTCGCGGAACAGCATTTGCGCGGTGGCGCTGGCCGCCAGACCCGCGCATCTCCCAGCCAAACCGAAACGGATGAGGGAATTGTGGTTGCCGTCTTTGGAAAGCCCATCTCGGAAGTCACTCTGGACGACGTGCAGCGGTTGGTTGAGAACCGAGTGCCCGAGAGCCGCAGCCTGGACTACAAAGCCGAACTCTACGAGGCGAGTCCCAAGGGTTTTCGGGAGTTCGCAAGCGACGTGGCGGCGTTTGCCAATACGGACGGAGGACTACTGGTCTTCGGCGTATCCGAGAGGCGAGTTGAGGGCGGGCAGACGTCGGAACCAGAGGCCATCGTTGGGCTCGTAAAAATCACGCTCGGGACGTTCTCCAGGTTCGAGCAGAGTCTCGGAGCCATGCTGGCCCCCCGGATCACTGGCATCGGAGTGAAGCTACTCGAAGCTGCGGACCAGCGGTCGGTGCTACTCGTCAACGTGCCACGGAGCTGGCAAGCGCCGCACATGGTGACAGCCGACCACCTCACGCGCTTCTACTACCGAACCGGAACGGGCCGCGAGGTGATGGACGTCGACCAGATCCGGACAGCGTTTCGTTCGAGCGCGAGCTTCAACGACAGGTCGAATGAACTGCGTGAACTTCGGGCCGCCCTGATTCTCGCCGGCCAGGTCCCGGCGCCGCTAGCTTCCGCGGTCCTCGCTCTCGTCGTGCAAGTGATCCCAGCACAGGCTTTCGACGGCGGCTCGCTGGGGATGGACGCGCTGAACGCCGCGCGCGGCACCATTCTTCCCCTTTGGGGCGGCGCCGACTTCGTATGGAATATCGACGGGCTACTGCTTGCAGGAGACCTGTCGTACGCGCAGGTGTTTACAACCGGTGTGATCGAATACGGCGATTCGGTCATCTTCAAGGGGGGCATGGCACACGGTGATCAGCTCCGTGGCGCCCTCGGCCACGCCCTAACACGTTCGCTCAGATGGCTCGCCGCCGTGGACACCCCGCCGCCCGTGAATATCGCCGTCACTCTGTTGCGGGCTCGAGACCAACGGTTCGCCGTCGGAATGCGCCAGGTCGGCGCGTTTGACCGAGATGTCATTCGGGTGCCACTTGTTCCAGTCAGGTCCAATGACCCGACGCAGGTGGAAAAGGCAGTGGACGAGATTCTTGACGCGGTTTCGCGGGCCGCTGGCTTCATGCGTTTCCAGTAGCAGCGAAACGCGGGGACAGCGGTTGTCGCCTATCCGATGGCGGCAAAGCCGTCGCTGACGGCCTGCTGCCAGACGTGGGCGTAGACGTTGGCGGCGATGAGCTTCTTCTCGTCATCGCTGAACGGCGGATCGGGGAAGTGGGTGTAGACGTGGTCGAGGATCAGCGTCTCGACGTCAGCCTTCGTCTGCTCCTTCTCCCAGAACCGGTCCAGCTCGGCCAGACGGCTCCGAACGGCCACCAGCAGCTCGCGGCTCGCCTGCTTCAGGCGTTCACGGTCGGCTTTGCCGATGCCGTCCTTTAGCAGGATGTCGAACAGCGCGAGTTCCTCCTCTGACAGGCCCTCACGGGTGGCACGCCGCTGTTCTTCGTCAAGGCTCTTGGCCAGAGCGACCAACTCCCGAAAGGTGTTCTCGATCGTCGTCCGGTCTTTGGCGTGGTTGTAGTCGGTGACGATCTGTTCGTACTTCAGCTGGTAGTCCATGCGGAGCGGGTTCTGGTCGAGCATCGCGGCCAGCTTCTCTTCGACGAGGTCGCGGATGTTCTGCAGCATGGTCGCCTTGCGCTGCACGCGCTTCGCGAACTCCTCACGCAGCTTGTCCAGGTCTAGCTGGCTCAGGTCGAACGTCACGCCCGCCGCCTGGTCCTGTCCTGGCGCCTGGGTGCTGATCGCCTCGTTCACGATGCGGTGCAGCGCCTTGAGCAACTCGGTGACGTCCGCCGTATCGCGCCGCTCAGTCAGCTTCTTGTAGATCGCTTCGATGTTGTCGTGCCGCTCCGCGTAGCGGTAAGCCGTTGGCTCGGTGACGAGGGCTCGGAAGCGCACGAACACCTGCCGGGCCAGGATCTCGAACCGGCGCTTGCTGTCGTCCGTGGTGTAGACCGCCTCGACCGCGTCCTTGATGCCAGCGATCTTTGCGAACCCCTTGGCACCAATCAGGCCGGCGGGGTCGAAGCCGAGCCCACGCAGGTGATGCTCCGTGGCCTCGATCGCCTCCAGTAGCGCCTGCACCCGCTGCTCGATCGGGATGAATGGCGGCTCGCCGCCTCCCGGCCCATCCCCAAGTGCGTACTGCGCCAGCGCCTCACGAAGGCTGCTGAGCATTCCGTTGTAGTCCACGATGAGCCCGAAGTCCTTGCCCGGGTAGACCCTGTTGGCGCGCGCGATGGCTTGCATCAGCGTGTGCGCCTTCATCGGCTTGTCCAAGTAGAGCGTCGATAGGCACTCAACGTCGAACCCGGTGAGCCACATCGCGCAGACAATGGCGACCCGGAACGGGTGAGCCGGGTCCTTAAAGGCCTTCTCCACGTCCACACGGTCGCCGTCTGGCACGTCGAAGCCCTGCTTCATGCGCGCCCGATGCGGGATGATGTCGAAGTCCCACTTGTTGAAGTCGGCGACCTCGTTCTGGGCCTCGCTGATGACGATCTCGACAATCGTCTCGTCCATCCAATCGGCCTGGGCAGCCAGCTTCTCGGCCTCCGCGTGACGGCCTTCAGAGCCGGCCGCCAAGGCCGCCTGGCGCACCGACGCGGCCTTGGCCTGCCACCTCGGCATGATTCGCTGGAACATCCGGGCGCAGGTGATCTTGTCGATACAGACCAGAAGCGCTTTGCCCGATTCCCAGCGCGCGGCGCAGTGCTCGACCAGGTCCGCCGCGATCTTGTCCAGGCGTTGGTCAGCGGTGATGACCTCGTAGTCCTTGCCCAGCAGCTTGTCCAGCAACGCCTGCTGGTCGGCGTCCAGGTCCGCATCCTCGATCTTCTGCGCGATGCGGTCGTTCAGGTCCTGCTTGGCAACACCTAGCTTCTCGCCGCGATTCTCGTAGACCAGCTTGACCGTCGCGCCGTCCTCTTCCGAGCGCTTGAAGTCGTAGCGGGAGACGTAGTCGCCAAAGATGCGCTTGGTGATCTGGTCTTGCTTGAAGAGGGGCGTGCCCGTGAAGCCGATGAAGGCGGCGTTCGGCAATGCCACGCGCATGTTGCGCGCCAGCCGGCCGGCCTGCGTGCGGTGCGCCTCGTCGGAGATGACGATGATGTCGTCGCGCTCGCTGTAGGGCTTGTTAGTCTTCACGTCCTGGTTGAACTTGTGTATCAGGCTGAAGACGTAACGGTGGTTCTCCTGCAGCAGCTCCTTGAGCCGCTCGCCGGACCCCGCTCGCGGGGTCCGGCGAGCGGCTCAAGGA
>JABFRY010000135.1 GCA_013140955.1 Acidobacteriota bacterium | reverse complement strand
CAGCCGGCAATGCGCCTGAAGCCCCAGCGCTGGAGCGCGTTCTCGATCGTGCGTCGTGCCGAAGCTCGTGCCACGGTGCTGCTCCCGGCTGCACAGGGCGCCTCCCCGCATCGCGCCCGGGGCGCCTGGTGGCCTCGGACTGCGCACTGGCTCCCGCTGGGCGCGGACCGGGCCGGCCGACGTGGAGAGGGCCGGCCCGCGCGCCTCCTACCGGGCTTACGCCTGCGTTCCTACCGGGCTTACGCCTGCGCTCCTACCGGGCTTACGCCCGGCGGACTTCCTTCATACGGGCGGCCTTGCCGCGCAGCTCACGCAGGTAGTACAGCTTCGCCCGCCGGACGCGAGCGGACCGGACCACTTCCACCTTCGCGATGGTCGGCGAGTGCAGCGGGAAGATCCGCTCGACGCCCTGGCCGAACGACACCTTCCTTACGGTGAACGTGGCTCTGGTGCCACCGCGGTGGAGCCCGATGACGATGCCTTCGAAGATCTGGATGCGTTCCTTGTCGCCTTCCCGGACCTTCACGTGCACCTTGACCGTGTCGCCCGACTTCATCTCCGGGCGCTCAACGGTCTGCGCCTTCTCAACGAGCTCTATCGCATTCATGTCCGAC
The DNA here is from genome assembly GCA_013140955.1 of Acidobacteriota bacterium. Classification (GTDB taxonomy): domain Bacteria; phylum Acidobacteriota; class Vicinamibacteria; order Vicinamibacterales; family UBA2999; genus JABFRY01. The sequence goes on along the minus strand of JABFRY010000135.1, from coordinate 4,549 downwards.
TCCTACTCTTTCGCGTCCGTGCCCCGCATCCGCGTGACCCGCTGCGTCGTCTCGAGATCCTCGAGCAGACGCCGTTCCTCGTCATCGAGCGCCGCGGCGTCGACCAGGTCCGGCCGGCGCGCGAGCGTCCGTTCGAGCGCCGCCCGCTTCCGCCAGCGACGCACTTCCGAATGGTGCCCCGACATCAGCACGTCCGGCACCCTGTGTCCCTCGAACTCCGCCGGCCGCGTGTAGTGCGGGTAGTCGAGCAACCCTCTCGAGAACGACTCGTCCTCGAGCGACTCCTCCGCACCGACCACGCCAGGCACGAGCCGTCCCACCGCGTCCACGATGACCAGTGCCGGCAGTTCGCCGCCGCTCAGCACGTAGTCGCCAATCGACAGCTCGTCGGTCGCCACGAGCGATCGCACCCGTTCATCGATGCCCTCGTAGCGCCCGCAGACCAGCGTCACGTGCTCCAGCCCGCTCAGGCGCACCGCCTCGGCCTGCGTGAAGACCCTGCCCTGCGGCGACAGCAGGATCACCGCATCCAGATGCCCGCGCTGCGCACGCACCGCCGACACGGCCCGGGCGATGGGCTCGGGCTTCATCACCATGCCCGGCCCGCCCCCGTAGGGCGCATCGTCCACGCTGCGATGACGGTCCGCGGTGAAGTCCCGCAGGTCGTGCACCGCAACGTCCAGCAGCCCTTGTGCAATCCCCCGGGCGACCACCCCTTCGCGCAGACCGGCCCGGATCGACTCCGGAAAGATCGTCACGATATCGAACGTCACGGCCGGCTTGCCCGCCGCCGACGCGGTGGCGCCGGCGCGTTCAGCTCCAGCAACCCCTCCGGGAGCACGACCCGGATGCGCCGTTCCGCCACGTTCACCTCGACGCAGATGTCGGCGGCAAAGGGAACGAGCACCTCCCCCACGTCTGTCGCCACCACGAGCCGCACCGCGCCGCCGTCCTCCACGCGGACGACACGCCCGATCACCGGGCCGTCCACCGCGTCCACCTGGCACCCCACCAGCTGATGCTGATACACCACACCGGGCGCCAGGGGCATGACGTCACGCTCCGGCACCCTGAGTTCCAGCCCGACGAGCCCCTCGGCCTCCTCGATCCGCGGGAAGCCCTCGAACGCCACGAGGACCCGTCCGCCGTGCACCCGCGCGGCACGAATGGTCAGGGCCCGTCGCGAAGCCGGGGTGCCGGCCCAGAGCCTCTGCCCGGGGCGAAAGCGTTGCTCGACGAAGTCGGTCTCGGTATGGACGACCACCTCGCCCTTCAGCCCGTGTGGCCGGGCCACGCGCCCGACGAGCACCATCTCGGACCACGCGTCACCCGTCCACGCCGCGTCCGGGGCGTCTGCCTCGGCTCCCAGATCGGCCCGCGGCGACCCTGACCCGCCCACGGACATCGCGTCAGTCCCGGACGTCGAGCTGCGCCCGCCCGCCGTGCTTCTCGGCTGTGAGCGCCACGAGCGTCCGCAGCGCGGCCACCGTCCGACCCTGCCGGCCGATGACCTTGCCCATGTCGCCCGGTGCGGTGGACAACGCCAGGATCACGGTGCCCCGGCGTTCCGACTCGCTGACCGACACGGCTTCGGGACGGTCCACCAGCGCCCGCACCACGACCTCCACGACCGCCCGCAGCGGGCTGGCCGTGCCCGTGTCGCCGGACAGCGAGTCGTCGGCCATTACTGTGCCGGCACCGCAGCGACAGCCGCAGGAGCCGCCAGGTCGCGCGTCACGTGCCGCTGCAGCAACGTGCGCAGGGTATCGGACGGCCGCGCACCGAGTGACACCCAGTGCTGCACCCGCTCACGGTTCACCTCGAGCCGTGCGGGCTTCTGACGGGGATCGTACGTGCCCAGCTCCTCGAGATAGCTGCTGTCACGCGCCGTCCGGGCCTCCACCACCACCACGCGGAAGAACGGCCTGCGAGCCGATCCCATCCGCCGCAAACGAATCGAGAGCATTGATCCTCCGTGACTGCCACACAGTAACTACGCCGATGAACTACGCCGATGGACTACGCCGATGACTACACCCAAACCGTCGCCGACCGGCACACGCGGCCTATCGGGTCTTGATGAGGCCCCAGGGCCCACCCTTCTTGCGCTTGCGGCCGGGCAGGCCTCCCCCGCCGTGGCCCTGCGACGGCAGCGGCATCCGCGGCATGCCCTTCCCGGCCTTCGGCATTCCGCCCTGCCCGATCATCTGCAGCACCCGCCGCATTTCGCCAAACTGCTTGAGCAGCCGGTTGACGTCCTCGACAGCCGTCCCGCTGCCGGCGGCGATCCGCTTCCGGCGACTCCCGTTGATGACGCCCGGTTCGGCGCGCTCCCGGGGCGTCATCGAGCTGATGATCGCCTCCACGCGCCCGAGCTGCTTCTCATCCGGTCGATTCTCGACGGCCTGCTTGATCGACCCCATGCCCGGCAGCAGGCCCAGGATGTTCTCGAGCGGCCCCATGCGCTTGAGCGTCTTGAGCTGGCGCCTGAAGTCCTCGAGCGAGAACTCGTTTCGGCGCAGCTTCTCCTCGAGCTGCTCCGCTTCGTCCTTGTCGATGACCTGCTCGGCCTTCTCGATGAGCGTGAAGACATCGCCCATCCCGAGCATCCGCGACACGAGCCGGTCGGGATGAAAGACCTCGAGGTCGTCCAGGCCTTCGCCGCTGCCCACGAACGCAATGGGCACGCCCACCACCGACACGACCGACAGCGCGGCGCCGCCCCTGGCGTCACCATCCAGCTTGGTCAGCACCACGCCGGTGACGCCGATCTGGCGATTGAACTCGCCCGCGCTCCGGATGGCATCCTGGCCCGTCATCGCGTCCGCCACGTAGAGCAGATCGACCGGCTGCACCGCCTCACGAATCGCGCGCAGCTCCTCCATCAGGGCGTCGTCGATATGCAGACGACCGGCGGAGTCCACGATCACCGTGTCGAACCCGCGCGCCTTCGCATCCGCCACCGCACCCCGCGCACGGGCCACCGGGTCCATCGTGTCGGGCGCGAACACGGGCACGCCCGTCCGTTCGGCCAGCACGGCCAGCTGCTCGATCGCCGCGGGCCGGCGGACGTCGGTCGACACCAGCACGGGATGACGCCCCTGCCGCTGCAGCCACCGGGCCAGCTTGGCCGACGTCGTCGTCTTGCCCGACCCCTGCAGTCCCAGCAGCAGGACCACGCGCGGTGTCGGCGCCTGCTCGGTGAGCCCCCCGCTCGTCGTCCCGAGCAGCGCGAGCAGCTCGTCGCGGACGACCTTGACCACCTGCTGGCCGGGGGACAGGCTTTTGAGGACCGCCTGGTCCATCGCCTGGTCGCGCACGCGGTCGACGAACGCCTTCACGACGTTGACGTTGACGTCGGCTTCGAGCAGCGCGAGGCGGATCTCCCGCAGCGCCGTCTCGACGTGCGCCTCCGTCAGACGCACCTCTCCCCGGAGCGACTTGAAGGTGTCCTGAATGCGTGTGCTGAGCGCGTCGAACATCCGGTCTCACGCCTGCCCGGTCCAGCCGCGTCACACCGACGCTAAGCCCAACGGGCGCAAACGCTTATCTTAGGCCAGCCGGGCTCGTCCGGGCAAGCGCGCCGGCCAGGCGGGTCTTCGGCGACCGGCCGCCGGGGCACCTGTCCGTCAGACGGACGACAGCCGGTGGCCGAGCTTTTCCTTCTTGGTCTTGAGGTACTTGCGGGTGAAATCGGAGGCGGGAATCTCCAACGGGACCACGTCGGCGACGGCGAGGCCGTAGCCCTGGAGGCCGACGAACTTCCGGGGGTTGTTGGTCAGCAGGCGCATCGTCTTCACGCCCAGATCCGTGAGGATCTGCGCGCCGAGCCCGTAGTCGCGCTGGTCGGCCTTGAATCCCAGACGCTCGTTGGCCTCGACCGTGTCGAACCCCTGGTCCTGCAGCGCGTAGGCGCGGATCTTGTTCACCAGGCCGATGCCGCGCCCTTCCTGATTCAGGTACAGCAGGATGCCGCGCCCTTCCTCGGCGATCCGCGCCAGGGCCGTGTGCAGCTGCGGTCCGCAGTCGCAGCGGGCCGAGTGGAAGACGTCGCCGGTGAGGCACTTCGAGTGCACGCGGACGAGCACGTCGGTGCCGTCGCCAATCTCGCCCTTCACGAGCGCCACGTGCGTCTGGTTGTCCACCTGGTTCTCGTAGGCGAATATCCGGAATTCGCCCTGCTCAGTGGGGAGCGTCGCGGTGGCGGCACGCCGGACCAGGCGCTCGGTGCGCATCCGGTACTTGATCAGGTCGGCGATGGTGATCATCGGCAGCTTGTGCCGCCGCGCGAACTTCGCCAGCTCCGGCACCCGCGCCATCGTGCCGTCCTCGTTCATCACTTCGCAGATGACGCCTGCGGGGTAGAGCCCCGCGATGCGCGCCAGGTCGACGGCGGCCTCGGTCTGCCCCGCCCGCACCATCACGCCGCCCGTCCTCGCGCGCAGCGGAAACATGTGCCCCGGCCGCACCAGGTCGGCCGGCACGGTGTGGGGATCGATGGCCGCGAGCACCGTGGCGGCACGGTCGGCCGCCGAGATCCCCGTGCTGG
>JABFRY010000233.1 GCA_013140955.1 Acidobacteriota bacterium | reverse complement strand
GTCCGCTGGTCGGCGCCCCCGCCTCGGCGGCCGGGCTGGCGGCACAGGCTGCGGCACCTGCGGCCGGCGCCGAGCAGCTGGCCCTGGACCTCGCCGAGTGGAGCTACCTCTGGGTGAACGTGAAGCGCGCCGACACGGCACGCGGCAGCTTCGTCGGTGGACAGCAGATGTACGTCGAGTACATGGTGCCGGCGCGTGTCACCAAGCCGTTCGCCATCGTCCTCGTGCACGGCGGCGGCGGGCAGGGGCTCGACTGGATGGGGACGCCGGACGGGCGTCCGGGCTGGTTCCAGTACCTGGCCGCGGAAGGCTACCGGGTATACGTGGTGGATCGTCCGGGTCATGGACGGTCGCCGAATCATCCCGACCTGCACGGCGGGCTGCGGGCGCAGTCGCCCACGATGGAAGGCCTGCAGGGCAACTTCATTCCGCCGGCGCCCACCAACACCGACACGTATCGGCGCCAGCACACGCAGTGGCCCGGGCCGGGCACGATCGGGTCGCCCGAGGTGGCGCAGTTCATCGCCTCGCAGGGCGGCAGCTACGTGGTCCAGCCCCAGGGGGCGGGCGGAGGCGGTGGGGGTCGTCAGGGCGGTGCGCCCGGTGGCGTGCCGACGCCGGCGAACCAGCAGCCGGAGGGTGCGCCCAACATCCAGCACCTCACGTGGCGCGAGGCGGGGGCCGAGCTGCTCGACACGATCGGCCCGGCCATCATCATGACCCACTCGGCCGGCGGCTCCTTCGGGCTGATCGTGGCCGAAGCGCGTCCTGACCTCGTCAAGGCGACGGTGATGATCGAGGGCGGCGGGTCCGGCTTCGCGGGCGGCAATCGCTGGGGGATGTCCACCATCCCTGTCACCTGGGATCCGCCGGTGGCGGACCCGTCGGAGATCAAGACGCGCTGGGTGGCCAGCCCCGAGCCCGACGTCGACGGCTACTTCATGCAGGCAGAGCCCGTGCGACAGCTGCCGAAGCTGCGCAACGTCGCCGTGCTCACGGTGACGGCGCCGGCCTCGACTGCCGCCCCGGGCAACCCCGGCGCGCCCGCGTTCCTCAAGCAGGCGGGTGTGCGCCTGGCCGAGGAGCTGCGCATCGGCCGCGACGCGGGGCTTCAGGGCAACAGCCACATGATGATGGTCGAGAAGAACCATCGTCAGGTGCTCCAGCCCATTCTGGGCTGGCTCGATCGGCACGTGAACACCGCGCAGGCGCCCGCCGTGCGCAAGCGCGGCACCGAGTCCACCGCCATGAAGCTGGCCAACATGGGCTACTTCTGGGTTGGCGCCGAGACGCGGCCCATGCCCTACGGCACCACGGTGGCCGGGCAGATGTACGTGCAGTACTTCATCCCGCAGGAGATCCGGCACCCGCTGCCGGTCGTCCTCGTGCACGGGGGAGGCGGCCAGGGCACCGACTACATGGGCATCGACGGCAACGCGAGCTGGGCGCATTACTACGTGCAGGCGGGGTACCAGCTGTATCTCGTGGACCGTCCTGGTCACGGACGGTCGCCCTTCATGCCGGACTTCCTCGGCGAGATGGGCAACGTGCCGTTCTATCGGCGCGAGTTCAACGACGGCGCCACGGGCACGCCACGCCGGTGGGCGGGCACCGGGCTCCCGGGCGACCCGCTCCTCGACCAGTTCATGGCGGGCCAGAACGCCGCGCCGCGCGACAACGCGCTGGCGCAGCGCCTGTGGCGCAGCCGCGGCGCCGAACTGCTCGATCGGATCGGGCCGGCCATCATCCAGACGCACTCGGCGGGCGGGCCCTTCGGCTGGGTCACGGCCGACGAGCGTCCGAACCTGGTGAAGGCCATCGTCTGCTACGAGGGCGGGGCCAACCCGATCCTCGGGCAAGGCAATGCGCCAGGCACGCGGCTCAACCTGCAGGGCATTCCGGTGCTCTACTGGGTGGCCGAGAACTCGGGTCGGACCGGTGGCGCACAGGTCGCCGAGGCGTTGCGGCAGTCGGGTGCCGCGGCGGAATACCTGAACCTGAAGGACCGCGGCATCACGGGCAACAGCCATTTCTCGATGCTCGAGAACAACCGCAAGGAGATCTTCGAGGTGTTCCGCGGATGGATCGAGTCGAAGGTCCCGGCCACGGGCGCCTCCGGTTCGCGGGGCTGATGTGCCGTACCACGAGACGGGCCGGGTGGCGATGATGCGCCGCTCCGGCCTGCTCTGTCTGCTCGTCGCGCTGGTGTGGGCGGGTGCGGTGTCGCACGCCGTGCTCGCGCAGGCGCCCGCGGGGGACGGGCCTCGCTACGTGAACGGCACGAGCCTGGTGCGTCCGGAAGACTACCGCGCCTGGCCGTTCCTCGGCTCGGGTCTGGGGCTCACCTACGACGCGGAGACGGCCGCGCCCTCGACCCCGCCGGCCTTTTCGAACGTCTTCGTGAACCCGTCGGCGTACCGCGCCTTTCTCCAGACGGGCACCTGGCCCGATGGCACCGTGCTGCTGCTCGAGTTCCGGCGGTCGCTCACCGGCACCCGCCCCAATACGACGGGGCGCTTCCAGGGCGAGCTGACCCTGCTCGAAGCCGAGGTGAAGGACGCCCGCTTTCCCGGCGGCTGGGCCTACTTCACGTTTGGCCGCCCCGGCGCCATGCTCGACGCGGCCCCGCCGATCGGCGGCGAGGAGGTGGAGCGGTGCATCGAGTGCCACACCGAACATACCGCGGTCGAACGCACCTTCGTGCAGTTCTACCCGACGCTGCTCGAGGTCGCCCGCGCCCGCGGGACGGTGAAGCCCGGGTTCTGACCGGCGGCGACCCAGCCCGGCACGGCACATCTGGCCGTGACCGAAGCCCTGCGCTTCCCGTATCCTGAAGGGACGGCCTGGGAGGGCCGAACCGACCAATGGCGCACGTGGTGTATGTGGATGGGCAGGACGGCACGACCGGGCTGCAGATTCGTGAGGTGCTCGCCGGGCGGACCGACATCGAGGTCCTGACGATTGCGCCGGAGCGCCGCAAGGACGCGTCCGAGCGCCGGCGCCTGCTGAACGAGGCTCAGGTCGCCTTTCTCTGCCTGCCCGACGACGCCGCGCGTGAGGCGGTGGCCATGGTCGAGAACCCCTCCACCTGCATCATCGACGCGAGCACGGCGCACCGTACGGCGCCCGGCTGGGTCTTCGGGCTCCCCGAGCTGGCCCCCGATCAGCGGGCGCGCCTCCGGGCGAGCACCCGCATCGCCAACCCGGGGTGCCACGCCACCGCGTTCATCCTGCTCGTACGGCCGCTCGTCAGCGCCGGGCTCGTGGCGCCCAGCATGCTGCTGAGCGCCACGTCCCTCACGGGGTACTCGGGCGGGGGGCGGAGGCGCATCGAGCAGTACGAGGCCGCCGACCGGGCTCCGCGCCTCCAGGCCCCGCGGCCCTACGCGCTCGGCCTCGCGCACAAGCACCTCCCCGAGATGGTGGCGCATACCGGGCTCGTCGTGCCGCCGGTCTTCATGCCGGTCATCGGCCCGTACTACAAGGGCCTCGGCGTCACCATCCCCCTGCACCTGTCCCAGTTGCCGGCGGGCACGACACCGGCGGCCGTCTCCGAGATCCTCAGGCGCTACTACGCGGACGAACACTTCGTGTCCGTCCTGCCCCCTGGCGACGCCGCGAGTCTCGACGACGGCCACTTCGACGTGACGGGCGCCAACGATACCAACCGCGTGGACCTGTGCGTCTTCGCGTCGGACTCGCAGCTGCTGCTCGCCGCACGGCTCGACAATCTGGGCAAGGGTGCGAGCGGCGCGGCGGTGCAGTGCATGAACATCCATCTGGGCCTGGACGAGAGACTCGGCCTGGTGGGGTAGCCTGCCGGAGCTGTCGATCCACGTCCCTTCTTCCCTGCAACGGAGTTGAACTGAACATGGTCAGGCCTGCTCGTGTACTCGCCGCGTGGATGCTGCTGCTCTGGAGCAGCCTGGCCGGCGCGGCTACGGTATCCGGTGTCGTGACGGATTCGACGGGCGGCAGTGTCGCCGGCGCGCGTGTGGTCCTGCGCGGGGTGGCCACGGGACGCGAGGTGGCGGTCGAGACCGGCGCGGATGGCCGCTTCCAGCTGACGGCGGACGACCCCGGCACGTACCTGGTGCTCGTGTCGAGACCAGGCTTCTCCGACGTGGCGCGCACCGTGGTGCTCGAGACGGCCGCAGATGCCCTCGACGTGCCCGTCGAACTCGAGGTCGGCAACCTGAGCGCCGAGGTGAGCGTGACGGCCGCGCGCGCCGAGCGCGAGACGCGCCGCATTCCGCTGCACGTGGAGGCCGTCTCCGGCGAGGCGGTACAGCAGCGCAACGCGCTCTCGACCGGCGACGCGCTCGCCGACCGAGTGCCGAACATCACGCCGGTGGGCAACGGTCCCTTCGGCGTCAGGCCCCGCCTGCGCGGCCTCGATTCCACGCGCCTGCTCGTGCTGGTGGACGGCGAGCGCCTCAACACCGCCCGGCAGGCCACCGACCGGACCGGCGCGGAGGTCGGCCTCATCGCCCCCGATGCCATCAGCCGTCTGGAGATCGTCAACGGCGCGGGCACTCTGCTCTACGGGTCGGACGCGCTGGCGGGCACCATCAACATCATCACCAACGAGCCGGACTTCTCACCGGTGCGGCGCTGGCTGTACGGCGTCAACGGGTTCTACAGTTCGAACGAGCAGGGCGCACGCGGCACGGCGACCGTCGGCGTCACCGCATCCCGCTACGCCGTCCGCCTGCAGGCAGGCATGGAGAGCTTCGAGAACTACCGGGCCGGGGCCCTCGACGTGGAGGACACCCGTCGCTTCTTCGCGTCCGGCGACCTGCGGCGAGGCGACACGGTGGACGATCCGTTCGGGTTCCGCTTCGGCGCCTTCCCCGAGCCGTTCAATGCGCCCTACGTGCGCACCGACGAGGAGGTGCTGCAGTCGGGCGCGCGCGGGTCGTTCGTGAACCTCTCATCGCTGTTTCGCCTCGATGCGGACCGGACGATCCGCGTCCGCTACCAGCGCCGGGAGATGAACGACGTGGGCTTCCCCGACTTCCAGGCGCCCTACTTCTTCAACCAGACGTCGCTCCCGTTCAGCAACCTCGATCGGGCCTCGGTGCGGTACGAGGCGCGGGCTGTGACGCCCTGGCTCGCGAACCTCTCACTCACGGCGCACTACCAGCGGACCGAGCGGATGCTGCGCAACCAGCTGCCCGTGCAGTTTCCCGCGCCCACGCCCG
>JABFRY010000056.1 GCA_013140955.1 Acidobacteriota bacterium | reverse complement strand
ACACCATCACGGCCAGCGTGCCGTCGCGGGCGCCCTTCACGCCGCCGGAGACGGGTGCGTCCACCCACGCCACGCCGCTCGGGCCGAGCGCGGCGGCGATCCGCGCCGCGGCCGACGGACCGGTGGTCGAGAGGTCGATGATGACCTTCACCCGGCTGCCGGTCGACACGCCCCGCGGTCCGAGGACCACCGTCTCGACGATGGCCGGCGTGGGCAGGCTGATGAGGACCACCGACGCCTGCGAGGCGACGTCCTCGGGCGAGGTGGCCTCCACCGCGCCCCGCGCCGCCAGCGCCGCCCGTGCGCCCGCATCGACGTCGAAGACCACCACGCGGTGGCCGGCATCGAGCAGGCGCCCGCACATCGGCCCACCCATGCGCCCGATCCCGACGAACCCTACCGTCTCGCTGCTCATCCAGCCGCTTCCTGCCCGTGCCTGCCACGACGGCCGTGTGCCGGCCACGCTCGTGCACACCGCCACACGCCGGATGCCCGGAACGGCAGGCGCGGGTAACGCCCCCGGACGACGTGGTCTCTGGAACGCCCCCGGTCAGGAGATCCGCTCCCGGGGGCGCGTCATTCTCTCCCAGCTTGCGGGGCCCCGTCTACGCACGGGCCGCCTCGTCGCCGCTGACGACCCGGCTCGTTTGCCTCGTCTTCCCGCTGCCGACGCAGCCCGTTCACGCGGCACGCCTAGCCTGACAGGTGTGCTGGGGACGGCATGCGCGGTACGCCCGCCCCCCGGACACGCCGCTGTCGGCACCGGCCGCGTCCGCGGTCGGTGCCCGTCCACGTCGCAGACCAGTCAGGAGACGAACATCCATGCGTCGAATCGCCTGTGCCCTTCTTTCAGCCCTTGCCGTGCTCGGCACGTCGGCTGCGGTCGCGTCCCGCGACGTCCTCGAGCTGAGCGGATGGGCCGAGATCCCGTCCACGTATCGCCATCCAGGGCCGGTGTCTGGACAATTCGCGGGCCCCGCCAACGGGGTGACGCCGCCATACGCGGGTCAGCCCATTCCCGGCTTCTCCGGCATGGCCCCGACGCGCCGGAACGGCCGCTACGTCGCGCTGCCGGACAACGGCTTCGGGGCGCAGGGCAACAGCGCGGACTTCGTGATCGGGTTCTACGAGATCACGCCGCACTTCAAGACGCGTGGCGACGGCACGACATCCCGAGGCCCGGTGACGGTGCACCGCTTCACGCCGTTCAGCGATCCCCGTGGGCTGCTCGATGCCACCTACATCACCGACGGACCGGTGTACAGCCGCCTTGCGTACTATCCGACCGGCGTCCAGATTCCGGTGGACCCCGCGATCCAGGATGGCCGGCTCCTGACCGGCGCGGACTTCGACGTGGAATCCATCGCGCGGATGGACGACGGCACTTTCTGGGTCGGCGAGGAGTTCGGCCCCTACCTGCTGCACTTCGATGCGAAGGGCCGGCTGCTCTCCGCTCCGGTCCGGCACCCGATCCTGCGCGCGCCGCAGAACCCGCAGAACGCACTGCTCGGCCCGTCCAACCTGCCCAGCTCCCGTGGCTTCGAAGCCATGGCGCGCAACGGCAGCGGCCGGCGGCTCTACGTGACCACGGAGGCCTCCATCGCGTCCGAGCCCGACAAGCGGATCCTCGAGGTCTACGAGTTCGACACCCGCACGGAGCAGTACACGGGCCGCACGTTCCGGTATGCGAAGGACAGCTCCGACGCCATCACGGGCGGCGCCGGCAACGCGACGAACATCTTCGTGACGGGCGACATGACGCACGTGGCAGGCGACCGCTACATCATGATCGAGCGCGACGATTTCCAGGGTCCGCCGAGCAGTGCCAACCCGCCCCGGCAGAAGAAGCTGTACCTCTTCGACCTCGGCGAGACCGACCGTGACGGCCTGCTCAGCAAGCGTCTCCTGGTGGACCTGCTCGACATCGCCGACCCCAGGGACATCGGCGGGCCTTTGCTCGAGATGCCGCGGCGGCGGTTCAACTTCCCGCTCCAGTCGGTAGAAGTCGTCATGCCCGTGGGCGACCACACGCTCCTCGTGGGTCTCGACAACAACTACCCTGGCGGCAACGGCCGCGTGCCGGGCACGCCCGACGGCACCGAACTCATCACCCTGCGTTCGGACGTGCCGCTGCGCGCCCTGCGCGTGGAGCCCTGCCGCTCGCGCGGCAACGACCATCGCGACCGGGACCGGGACGACGACCGGGATGGGGATCGCTTGCGGTTCGACGACCACTGCCGGTAGTCGTCGGTCAACCCAAAGGGAAAGGTCGGGCACGTCGGCCTCAGTGCCGGCGGCCCGACCGGCTGGAGGCCCCTCTTCCGGGACCATGGGTGATAATGGCGCCGTGTCAGCTGACGGGTCGCGGACGGTGACGGTGCGGCGCTTCGCCTCGATGGCGGATGCCGATCGCGAAGACCTGGCCTACTGGCGCACGCTGACCCCGGCCGAACGCATCCTCCTCACGTGGCAGATCAGCCGCGAGCAGGCCACCCTGGCCGGCCAGCCGCTCCATGAACCAGGACTTTGTCGATCTGTTGCGCGCGTTCGTCGCCGCTGACGTACGGTTCCTGGTCGTGGGCGCCTATGCGCTCGCGGTTCACGGACGCCCGCGCGGCACCGGCGACCTCGACCTCTGGGTGGAGGCAACCCCTCGAAACGCACCGCGCGTCATCGCGGCCCTCGGCGCCTTCGGCGCTCCGCTGTCCGACATCTCCGAGCACGACTTCGCGCATGAGGGCGTCGTGTACCAGATCGGCGTCGCCCCTGGCCGAATCGACCTGTTGACGTCGCTGACTGGTGTGTCGTTCGAGGATGCGTGGCCGGCGAGGCTCACGCAAGTATTCGGCGACGTGGAGGTGGGGGTCATCGGCCTCACGCACTTCGTCCGGAACAAGCGCGCGACCGGGCGAGCCCGTGACCTCGCGGACATCGAGGGACTGGAGTAGGAGCCGGACAGGACGTGCCCGCCGGGGGGAGGGGAACCAGGGATGACTGCCAGCTACTCGGGTAGCTGGCGGGGTCGACGGGACTCGAACCCGCGGCCTCCGGCGTGACAGGCCGGCGTTCTAACCAACTGAACTACGACCCCTGGTATTGGTGTTCGCCCCGGAGCGGCCGGCACGAACCTGTGTGCGAGCATCGGGGCTCGCGGCCGACCACGGATGGCCTGAACGGGCACACGCGCTGGTGGGCGGTGCAGGATTCGAACCTGCGACAGCCGGCGTGTAAAGCCGGTGCTCTACCACTGAGCTAACCGCCCTTCTCGCCAACCGTCCCGAACGAACAAGCACCCGATTATAGAGGGACGGCAAGCTTGAGCGCAAGAAGTCCGAAGCCGGCAGCCACGCCCAGCACGGCGCGGTATTCGCGGTTTCGCACGGCGCGGGCCACGCTGAAGCGGCGGTACACGGGTTCGGCCGTCGCCGCGGCATAGCGGTCGTAGGTGTCGCCGAAGCGCTCGCGCAGGAAGGCCTCCTCGCTGCGGATGGCGGCCGTGAGCGTGGCCACCATGTACAGGACGGTGAGCAGTGCGGCGACCGGGCTGCGGGCGGCGACGAGGATGCCGAGGGCCATCACCGCGGACCCCACGTAGAGCGGATGCCGCATGAAGCGGTAGGGCCCCGACCGTGTCACCTCCCGACTCTTCTCCAGGTGGCCGGCAGCCCACACGCGCAGGGCTTCGCCACACGCGGCCACGGCGAGGCCGATCGTCCAGGATGCCCAGGTGGGCGCGGCGAGCCAGAGCGTGGCGGCCGCGGCCACGAAGCCGAGCGTCACGCGGCGGCGGGCCAGGAATCCCCGCACGTCAGCCACGCGTGAACCCCGCGCGTTCGAGCCGCGTCCGCACGGCGTGCACGACGTCGGTCACGGTGATGTCGTCGATGCAGGGGACGGCGCGCGCGCACTGCCGCGCGTAGCGGCACTCGCAGCGGACGTGCTCGGAGAGCACGCTGTCGCGTGGGTCCCACGGCCCGTTGCGCGCGGCGTCGGTGGGCCCGAACAGCGCCACGAGCGGTGTCCCCACGGCACCCGCGATGTGGAGCGGGCCCGTGTCGCCCGACAGCATCACGCGGGCCGTGTGGGCCAGGGCCACGATGTCGGCCACGGTCGTGGGCGGGGCCAGTTCGGCGGCGCCCGACGACGCAGCCACCACGGCTTCGGCGAGCGACTCCTCACCGGGTCCCCAGAGCACGATAGACGGCAGGCCGGTCTGCGCGTGGACGGCGGACGCCACGGCGCCGAAGCGGTCCGGCGGCCAGCGCTTGTTGGGCCACGCGGCGCCCGGGTTGATGAGGACGTACCCCTCGAGACCGGCACGCCGCCGGACGGCGTTGGCGGCGGCCGTCTCCGGAATCTTGAACGGAAAGCGGGGGTGCTGCTCCCGCAGGCCGAGCGCGCGCAGCAGGGCGAGGTTCTGGTGCACCACGTGCGGCGCGGCGCCCGGCTGCGGGGTGACGCTGTAGCACACGCGCGCCAGGGGCTCGCGCAGGTGGTCGCCCGGAAAGCCGATGACGGAGCGGGCACCCGACAGGCGCGCGAGGACGGCGGACTTCACGAGCCCCTGCAGGTCGATGGCCACGTCGTACCGCGTGCGCCACAGCGTCCGCAGGGTGCGCAGAAAGGCGGCGCGGCGGCCGCGGCGCAGGAGGTCGCGCGGGTCCACCGGCACCTTCACGTCCACGCACTCCACGAGATCGAGCAGCGGCACGTAGCGCGGATCCACCAGCCAGTCGATGCGGGCGCCCGGCCAGGCCGCCCGCAGGGTGGCCGCCACGGGCACACCGTGCACCACGTCGCCCAGCGCACCGAGCCTGACGATGAGGATGCGCTCGGGAGCCGTCACGTGCGGGAGTCGGAGATGCGGGCCAGCAGGTCGCGGGTGGAGTGGTCCTTCGGATCCCCCACGATGGCGGTGCGACCGCCGTAGGCGCGCACCACATCGCGCTCGGGCACCGACTCCACCGTGTAGTCGGTGCCCTTGCAGTGCACCTCGGGGCGCAGGGCCTCGAGGAGGGGCCCCACGGTGAGCCCGCCGAAGACCACCACGTAGTCCACGCACTGCAGCGCGGCCACCAGTTCGGCGCGGTGCTCGGCGGCCATCACGGGACGATGCGGGCCCTTGAGCGCGCGCACCGACGCGTCGTCGTTCACGCCGACGACCAGCACGTCGGCCTCCTCGGCCGCGCCCTGCAGGTAGCGCACGTGACCGACGTGCAGGAT
>JABFRY010000026.1 GCA_013140955.1 Acidobacteriota bacterium | reverse complement strand
GGCGCTGACCGTGTTCGAGGCGGCACTCGGGATTCGGGTGATGACCGCCGAGGAGGCGGCGCTCCCCACGCCCCTGGCCGCCGGTCCCCGCGTCGACATCGGCGGGCTGCTCAGCCCCGTCCTCGATCAGTCCGACACGGACCAGCGCGGCAGCCGCTCACTGCAGGGGGTGCTGCGGCGCGCCGCCGCCATCCTCGTGGGCGAGCCGCATGCGCTGGCGCTGCTCGCGCAGGTGGAGCGCCACCGCCCCCAGGTGGCCGACGCGATGCGCCGGCGACTGCCGGTGCCCCTGCTCACGCGCATCATGCGGCAACTCGCGGACGAGAACGTGCCCCTCACCCAGCCGCGCCTGCTCTGCGAGGCGCTCCTGGCCACCACCTCGGTCTGTTCCTCTGCACTCGACCCGTTCATCGTGTTCGAACCGCCCGTGCTCGGGCTCGCCTGGTCGGATGCGCCGCTCGACGCGCTGCCGGCCCACGCCTGGACACAGCGTGCACGAGAGGGCCTGAAGGCCCACACCGCCAGCCGCTTCAGCGAGCAGAGCCTGGCCTTTCGCCAGCAGTGGGGCATCGACATATTCGGCCCGGAGTGGACGATCAGCGTGGGCCTCATCGATCCGGCCGTCGAGCGCCGCATCGGCGAGGGCTCGCTCGCCGCCCACGAGGCCGACGCCGTGCTGGCGACACTCGCGCAGGAACTGGGCGCGCCCTACGTGTCGCCGGCACCGGTACCGCTCCTCGTCACCGCATCCACGCGCTTTGCGGTGTGGCAGCTGGTGCGCGACGCCTTCCCCGACGTATCCGTCCTTGCGTACCAGGAACTGGCGCCTGAGGCGAACATCAAACCCCTGTTCCGCCTGAGTCTCTGATCCGCAATGGGCGTGGTGCCGTTCGATCTGCCCCTGCCCACCGGTGTGCTGCTCGTGGCCGCGGCCGTCACGGCGCTGGCCGCGGCGCTGCAAGGGGTGGTCGGCTTCGGCTACGCCATCGTGGCCGTGCCGCTGCTGTCGCTGCTCGACCCACGCCTTGCCCCGGTGCCGCAGATCCTCACCGCCCTGCCGCTCACGGCGGTGACGGCGTGGCGTGAGCGCGGCCACATCGACGGCCGGGGTGCCGCCTGGATTCTCGTCGGCAGGGTGCCGGGCCTCGCCCTCGGCGCGGTGCTGGTGGCCGTGGCGTCCACGCGGGTGCTCGACGGCCTGATTGGCGCGTCGGTGCTGGCCGGGGTGGCGTGCCTCAGCACGCGGGCACCCTCGCGCCGGACGCGGAGCATCGACGCCACCGCGGGCGCGCTGTCCGGGGTCGCCGGGTACGTGTCGGGCATCGGGGGACCGCCGCTCGCGCTGTTGTACCGGCATGCCACGGGCGCCATCATCCGCTCGACGCTCGGGGCCCTCTTCGCGTTCGGCATCGTCGTGACCGTGGCCACGCGGACCGTGCTCGGACAAATCACGGCCCTCGACGTCCGCATCGGCCTGCTGCTGCTCGTGCCCGTGCTCGCCGGCACCTGGGCCAGCCGCTTCCTGCACGACGTGGTGAGCGCACGCGTCCTGCGCGTCACCGTCCTCGCCCTGTCGGCCCTGTCCGGACTCTCGCTCCTCCTGCGCGCCTGGCAGCCCTGACGCGCTGTCGTCCCTCACACCGGCGCGGCGGCGGGCTTGACATGTTATTTTCATAACTGTATGTTACGTGGCTAACAGGCCATGCCGACGACATCACACCAGACGCTCAGCCGCCGAGAGCGACAGATCATGGACGTGCTCTACCGCCGAGGCCGGGCCTCAGCGGCTGACGTCCTGCACGACCTCCCGGGCTCGCCCCACGATTCCACCGTCCGCACCCAGCTCCGGGTGCTGGAGCGGAAGGGTTTCGTGCGCCACGAGGAGGAAGGGCTCCGCTACGTGTACCTGCCGGTCGTGCCCCGCCAGTCTGCGCGTCGGACCGCGCTGCGCCACATGGTGGAGACCTTCTTCGATGGCTCCGCCGAGCGGGTGGTAAGCGCGTTGCTCGGCGGCGAGAGCGGCCGACTCGCCGACGACGAACTGGCACGGATCGCCGCCCTCGTGGACAAGGCGCGAAAGGGCGGAGGCCGGTGAGTCCGTGGACCGTCGAGGCGGTCGCCACGTCGTCGACCGTCGGCGCCGCGGCGCTGCTCGCGGTCCGTCTACTCCCCCATGCGTCGTCCGCCCTGCGCCACTGGGTGCTGGCCGTGGCCCTCGGCTGCGCCCTCGTCGCGCCAGCCCTCGTCGTCCTCGTGCCACCGCTCGTCACGCTTCCCATAAGTCAGCGTCTCCAGGAGTCCAGTTCAGGCGCGGCGCAGCAGACGACCATCCGCATGCGCCAGCAGGTACCGCCCACCGACGCCCGAGCCACCGCTTCTGCCTCCGCAGCGGCCGGCATGCAGATCGACGTGGCCGCCGAATCCCCGCGCGGGTCGGGCATGCGCCTGCTCGTCATCGCGTGGGCGGTAGGGAGCAGTGCTGCGTTGGGTGGGCTCATCATCGGCCTCGTGCGCCTGCGGGTACTCGCACGTGGCGCCAGGCCCACCGCCTCGCGGCTGTGGCACGCCACCGCAGATGATGTCTGCCGTCACTACGGTATTCGCAGGCCCGTACGCCTGTTATACGGTCCGCACCCGACGTGGCTCGTCACGTGGGGACTCACTCGCCCCACCATCCTGCTCCCGGCGGGCGCAGACACGTGGGCGCCGGACCGCGTGCGCATCGTGCTGCTCCATGAGCTGGCACATGTCGCCCGTCTGGACTGGGTCACGCTGTGGCTGGCGCACGCCACCTGCGTCGTGCAGTGGTACAACCCGCTGCTGTGGCTGGCCGCCCGCCGCCTGCGTGACGAGGGTGAGCGCGCCTGCGACGACCTCGTGCTGTCGAGCGGCGTCTCCGGCCCTGACTACGCGCAGCATCTCCTCGCCCTCGCCCGTACGCTCCGTACACCACGCGCGCCCTGGCTTCCGGCATCCGCCATGGCGTCGTCGTCCACGCTCGAAAGGAGGGTTCGTGCCATGCTCGACCACTCGTCGAACCATCGTCAGGTGTCGCCATCCAGCCGCGTCGTCGTGCTGGCGCTCGCCGTCGCCCTCGCCGTGGCCGTGGCCGGGATACGGGCCCAGCAGTTTCACTCGCTCACCGGTCTGGTGCTGGATCCCACCAACCGGATCCTGCCCAACGCGGTGCTCACGCTCACGAGCGACACGTCCGGCGCCAGGCACGAGGTTCGCAGCAGTGCGACCGGCCAGTTCGAGTTCGTCGGACTGCCGCCGGCGTCGTACCGTCTCGAGGTCAGCCTGCCGGGTTTCAGGACCGACACACAGGAAGTCTCCATCGTGGGAACGACAGACCTGCGCATCGAGCTGGAGGTCGGCTCTCTCGAGGAGACGATCCGCGTGACGGAGGGGCCGGGCGCTTCCATCACGCCGGAGGAATCGGCTCGGCGACGGGCGCGTGCCGCGGAGCGCTTCTCGGCGCTCGACGCACAGTGGCGGGCGCGCTGCGAAGCCGGCCCACAAGCCGCTGTCGGGGGGGCCATTCGTCCTCCGGTGAAGCTGGTGGATGCTGCCCCGTCCTACCCGGCGCGGCTGTCCAGCGCCGGCATCGGGGGGACCGTCACCATGAACGCCGTGATTGGTACCGATGGAAGCGTCCGTGACGTGATAGACGTCGCGGGACCGGACCCCGAGCTGGAACGCGCCGCCACCGATGCGGTGCGGGAATGGCGCTTCAGCCCCACGCTGCTCAACTGCGAGCCGATCAGCGTGGAGATGCACGTGACGGTGACGTTCGGCAGCTGACGGCCGGGCGACGTGGGCGCATGTGCCTCGCGTCCCCGGGCTCGGACGGCCGGTGGCGGGGGGGTATCGCCGCCGGCCGTCGTCGCGGCGCCAGCGGGTCCGCCGGTACCGGCGGATCCGTTGCTATACTCGCGCCCGTTCGGTCCCATGGTGCCCGGTACGGTCAGCCCGGCCCTGGGCCACCCATGTCGTGCGCACGAGGCGCACCAGGAGGACTCGATGAAGCACACGTCGACCATCGTGCTGGCGGCGACATTTGCCGGGGTGGTGGCCGCCACCGTCATCTCGGCCCAGCAGGCCCAGCAGGCGCCCCCGCAGCAGCCCATGTCGTTTTTCATCACCAGCGTCGGCGTCGGCCGTGGCGGCGACCTCGGTGGGCTGGCGGGAGCGGATGCGCACTGCCAGCAGCTCGCGACGGCCGCCGGTCGTGGCACCGTGACGTGGCGGGCATACCTCAGCACCCAGGGGCCCAACGCCGTGAACGCCAGGGACCGGATTGGCAACGGCCCGTGGTACGGCGCGACGGGCAACCTGATCGCACGCGATCTCGCGCACCTGCACGGCGACACCCTCGAACTGGCGCGCATGGGCAGCGGTCTGCACGAGCTGCACGCCGTGAACGAGAAGGGCGCGCTGCCCACACCTTCCGCGCTGCTCGTCCAGCTGGAACACGTGTGATCCTCGCCGTCGGTATAGGCGCGCCCGTCGGGCATCACGACCGCGTGGGCGCGGACAACAACTCGTGGAATTCCACGCACGCCACGCGTGGCTGCAGCCAGGCGAACGTGGCGCGCGGCGGCGGCGCCGGCCTCTTCTACTGCTTCGCCACCAACTGACGGACACCGCACCCGCGGTCGCCCACGGGCGATCGCGGGCCGCGGCCGCCGGCGCGGGCACGTCGCCCGCAGCGCCTCGCCGGACGCCGGTCCCTACAGCACGACCTCGGTGTACCAGTCCACCGTCCGGAGCGCGGTCTGGAACGGTTGCGACAGCGTGCCCAGCGCAGCGTTGATCGTCCGGGCGTCCGCATCGGCCGGGAACGCGGGATACCCGTCCTTCTGCACGTCCATGAACACGGGCAGCAGCTGCACCCGCGTCACCGCGCCCGCCCGCACGAACACGCGCGCCACCGCCGTCCACCGGTGCTCCTCGAGGTAGTAGCCGTTCTCGGCAAACCGGGCGAGCGACGGGCTCATGCGCATCCGCGGCAGCGCCACGCCGTCGCGGAGCAGCTGCATGTAGAAGTGTCCGAGGCTGTAGAGAATGGGCTTTCCTCGATAGAGCTCCACCCCGTTCAACACGTGCGGACCGTGCCCGATCACGACGTCGGCCCCGGCGTCGACGGCCGTTCGGCAGATGAGTTTCCGGCCTTCCGCCACCTGGTTGGCGGCGCTGTCGAGACGCGCGGACCCTGGTGCCCGCGCGTCTCGAC
>JABFRY010000351.1 GCA_013140955.1 Acidobacteriota bacterium | reverse complement strand
CACCGGCGGCGACGACGCGGTGAAGACCATCCGCCGTGACGAACCCAAGGTCGGGCGCAACGATCCGTGCCCGTGCGGCAGCGGCCAGAAGTACAAGAGGTGCCACGGCACCGCGGCGTGATGCCCGGCGAGGCCGACCCCAGGGGTCGGCCTTTTGTGCATTCGGCGCCGGACGCAGGCCGGCAGGAGTCCGAGACGACGATGGAACTCAAGACCGACGTCCCTTCCTTCACCTTCGGCATGACGGACGATGCCGTCGCCACGGCACTGACGTTCGACGACGTCCTCCTCGTACCGCAGCACTCCACCGTGCTGCCGGGTCAGGTGGACGTCTCGACCCGCTTCAGCCGGAACATCCGCCTGAACGTGCCCCTGGCCAGTGCCGCCATGGACACGGTCACCGAGTCGCGGCTCGCCATCGCCATGGCGCAGCACGGCGGCATCGGCATCATCCACAAGAACCTCCCCATCGACGAGCAGGCCTCGGAGGTCGACCGCGTGAAGCGCTCGGAGAGCGGCATGATCGTGAACCCGATCACGCTCTCACCGGTCCAGCGCATCTACGAAGCGCTCGACATGATGAAGAGCTACCGCATCTCGGGCGTGCCCATCACCGAGGACGGCAGCAAGGAGGGCCGGCTGGTCGGCATCCTCACCAACCGCGATCTGCGCTTCGAGACCAACGTGAACCGATCGATCGCGGAGGTGATGACGAAGGACTCGCTCATCACCGTCCCCGTCGGCACGACGCTCGACGAGGCCAAAGCCATCCTCCACCGGCACAAGGTCGAGAAGCTGCTGGTCGTGGACAGTGACTTCCGCCTGAAGGGCCTCATCACGGTCAAGGACATCCAGAAGATGATCAAGTACCCGAACGCGTGCAAGGACGCGCTCGGGCGCCTGCGGTGCGGGGCGGCTATCGGCATCGCGAAGGACTCCGAGGCCCGTGCCGAAGCCCTCGTCGCCGCCGGCGTGGACGCAATCGTCGTCGATACGGCGCATGGGCACTCGCAGGGCGTACTCGACATGGTCGCCCGCATCAGGCGGCGCTTCCCCAACACCGAACTGGTGGCCGGCAACGTCGCCACGAGCGAGGCGACACGGGCCCTGGTGGACGCCGGCGTGGATGCGGTGAAGGTCGGCATCGGCGCCGGGTCCATCTGCACGACCCGCGTCGTGGCCGGCATCGGCGTCCCGATGATCACCTCGATTACCGAGTGTGCCAAGGCCGGCGCGCGGGCCAACGTCCCCGTGATCGCCGACGGCGGCATCCGCTACTCGGGCGACATCGTCAAGGCACTGGCCGTGGGCGCCAGCTGCATCATGATCGGCAACCTCTTCGCCGGCACCGACGAGAGCCCGGGCGAGCTCATCCTGTTCCAGGGCCGCAGCTACAAGGAATACCGCGGGATGGGGTCGATCGGCGCGATGCGGCGCGGGAGCCGCGACCGCTACTTCCAGGACGACTTCGACCTCGAAGGCGGGCGCGCGGCCGACAAGCTCGTGCCGGAGGGCATCGAAGGGCGTGTCGCCCACAAGGGCAGCGTGGCCGCCATGATTCACCAGCTGGTCGGCGGGCTCCGGGCCGGCATGGGCTACTGTGGCGGCGCCACTATTCCCGAATTGCAGGGGCGCGCCAGGTTCGTGCGCGTCACGCCGGCCGGCGTGCGCGAGAGCCACGTGCACGACGTCCAGATCACCAAGGAAGCGCCCAACTACCGGATGGAGTGAGGACGGGCCGGCCACGGACCGTCGAAGGTGAGCTGCCGCGAGGTCTCGTCGAGGATCTCGAAGCGCACCCGCAGCGCACCGGGCACGTCCCTGGAGAGACGCTCGGGCCACTCCACGGCCAGCACGCCGCTGGTCATGCGCTCGTCGTCCAGGCCCACGTCGGCCGCCTCCACCTGCGACAGGCGATAGAGATCCGCATGGAAGAGCGGCAGGCGGCCGCCCGCGTGCTCGTGGACGAGTCCGAAGGTCGGACTGCTCACCTCCCCGGGCTCGATGCCCAGACCTCGGGCAAGACCGCGGACGAAGGCCGTCTTGCCGGCCCCGAGACCCCCTGACAGCAGCACCACCGCCCCGGGCTCGAGTTCCGACGCCAGGGCGGCGGCCAGCCCTTCGGTCTCGCCCTCGGAGCGGGTGAGGCAGCCGGGCGGGACCGTGGGGTCCGGCATCGGGCTCAGGGGGTGGACTCGGCGACGTCGTCGCGTCCGGTGATGTGACGCAGGGCTGGTCCGAGCCTGGCCAGGATGTCGGTGGCGGTCATCGCCACCTGTCCCTCCGTGGCTTCGGCCAGATCGCCCGCCGCACCGTGCAGGAAGACCGCGAGCCGGCAGGCCGCGTCGGCGTCGAGCAGCTGGGCCAGCCAGGCGGCGATCATGCCGGCGAGCACGTCCCCGGAACCGCCCGTCGCCATGCCGGGATTGCCCGTGGGGTTGATGTACACGTGACCGGCCGGGGTCGCCACCACCGTCCGGTGGCCCTTCAGCACGACGTGCACGCGTCGGCTCGTGGCGACGTCGAGCGCCACGCCGATGCGGTCCCGCTGCACCTGCTCGACGGTCCGCCCGACCAGGCGGGCCATCTCGCCCGGATGCGGGGTGATGATGACGTCGCGCTCCTCCCGTCCGGCGAGCAGGTGCGCATCGTCGGCCATCACGGTCAGCGCGTCCGCATCGAGGACCAGCGGGACACTCGACCGCTCGAGGAGCGCGATCACGAAGTCCTTCACGCCGGCGTCGCGTCCGAGTCCAGGGCCACACGCGATCACGTCGCTCTCGACCGCCAGCACGGCGTCGAGCGCGGTGAGCCCCACCGTGCCGTCTGCCGACTCCTCGAGCCATGCCGTCATGTACTCGGGGGCCATCGAGGACACGATCGGAGCGGCCGACGCGGGCGTCGCCAGCGTCACCAGCCCGGCACCCGAGCGCAGGGCCCCCATGGCCGACAGGTACGCCGCACCGGTCCGGCCCCTGGAGCCCGCCACCACCGTGACCCGGCCGAAGTCACCCTTGTGCGACTCGGCAGCGCGTGGGGCGACGAGCATGTGCATGGACTCTGGCGCCAGCAGCTCGACCCGCGGTCCCTCCAGCGCGTCCACCAGACCCCTGGGAATGCCGATGTCGGCCACGACCACATCACCGGCAAAGGCTTCACCGGGGGGCAGCACGAGGGGCAGCTTCGGGGCCGCCAGCGTGACGGTCATCGAGGCATCGATGCAGTCGCCGATCAGGTCGGGGGTATCGGCTGACAGCCCGCTCGGCAGGTCGATGGCGACGACCGGAATGCCCGACGCATTGACGTCGGCCACCACGGTCTCGAACATGCCGCTCAGGCCTTCGCGCAGGCCGGTGCCGAAGAGGGCGTCCACGATCAGCGTGCACTGGGAGATCTCCGAGAAGTGCAGCTCCCAGGTCTGTTCGTCCGCCACCTCGACGACCGCTGTGCCCAGCCGCCCGAGGATGTCGAGGTTGAGGCGCGCATCCCCCTTCACGTCGGCGAGGCGCCCCACCACGAACACCGAGGCATCGATGCCGCGCTGCAGCAGGGTCCTGGCGACGACGAAGCCGTCCCCGCCGTTGTTGCCGCGGCCGCACAGCACGGCGACGCGCCCATCGAGCGCAGACTCGAACGAGCCCTCGATGGCCGCCACGACCTGCCGGCCGGCGTTCTCCATCAGGACCACTGACGGCACGCCCACGTCCTCGATGGTCTGCCGGTCGGCTTCCCGCATCTGCGACGCGTTGAGAATGCGCATCGGTCAGGCCGTCGTGTCCACCGGAGGGCAGCTGCAGAAGAGATGACGGTCGCCGTAGGTATTGTCGATCCGGCCGACGCTCGGCCAGAACTTGCCGCGCCGGACGAAGGGAAGCGGATAGGCCGCGGTCTCCCGCGAGTACGGGTGCCCCCAGTCGGACACGGCGATCGCCTCGGCCGTGTGCGGCGCATGCTTCAGCACGTTGTCCGCGCGATCGGCGCGCCCCGTCACGACGTCCTCGATCTCCTGGCGGATCTGGATCATCGCATCGCAGAAGCGATCGAGTTCCTCCTTCGACTCGCTCTCGGTCGGCTCCACCATCAGCGTGCCGGCCACCGGGAACGACACGGTCGGCGCGTGGAAGCCGTAGTCCATCAGGCGCTTCGCGACGTCCATCTCCTCCACCCCGCCGCTGCGGAAACCGCGCAGATCGAAGATCAGCTCGTGCGCCACGCGCCCGTTGTCGCGGGCGTACAGGACCGGGTAGTGCGGCTCGAGCCGCGCCTTCACGTAGTTGGCGCCGAGGATGGCGTGGCGCGTGGCGTCCACCAGCCCGTCGGGCCCGAGCAGCCGGATGTAACCGTACGAGATCGTGAGGATGCTGGCGCTCCCCCACGGAGCCGCGGCCACCGCGTGCGCGCGGCCCTCGAGCGGATGCCCCGGCAGGTAGGGCGCCAGGTGCGCGGCCACGGCGATGGGGCCCATGCCGGGACCGCCGCCGCCGTGCGGAATCGCAAACGTCTTGTGCAGGTTGAGGTGACAGACGTCGGCGCCGATCGCGCCCGGGGACGTCAGCCCCACCTGCGCGTTCATGTTGGCGCCGTCCATGTACACCTGCCCCCCGTGGTCGTGGACGAGGCGCGTGACCTCGAGCACGGCATCCTCGAACACGCCGTGTGTGGAGGGATAGGTGAGCATGAGGCACGCGAGACGATCGGCGTGTTCCCGGACCCGGGCGCGCAGGTCCTCGAGATCGATACTGCCGTCGCCCGACGTCTTCACGACCACCACCCGCATGCCGGCCATCGCGGCGCTCGCCGGGTTGGTGCCGTGGGCGGAGGCGGGAATCAGGACGACGTCCCGTACCGCACGCCCGGTGGCCCGGTAGTAGGCCCGCACGGCCAGAAGCCCGGCCAGTTCGCCCTGTGCGCCGGAGTTGGGCTGCAGCGACACGGCCGCCATGCCCGTGATCGTCTGCAGCGCCCGCTCGAGTTCCTCGAACAGCTGGAGATAGCCCGCGGCCTGATCGAGCGGCACGAAGGGATGGAGACGGCTGAAACCGTCCCACGTCAGCGGCAGCATCTGCGCGGCCGCGTTGAGCTTCATGGTGCACGAGCCCAGCGGAATCATCGACGTATCGAGTCCGAGATCCTTCCGCTCGAGCCGCCGGATGTAGCGCATCATCTCCGTCTCGGAGCGGTGCGCGCGAAACACCTCGTGCGTCATGAACGGGCTGGTGCGCTGGAGCGCCGTCGGC
>JABFRY010000134.1 GCA_013140955.1 Acidobacteriota bacterium | reverse complement strand
TCCTCCGACACGGGTGTCGCCGGCAGGGACGGGTTGCCCTCGAAGAGGCGGACGAGTGCCTCATCCAGCGTGGGCTCCATGACGATCTGGTTGTTGTACGCCGCGATCACGCGCGTCAGTTCAGGAATCCGCCCGCCCGACGCCCGGAGGTAGAGCGGCCGCACGTAGATGAGCGACTCCTCGATCGGGATGACCATCAGCGTTCCCCAGATCACCTCCGAGCCCTGCTGGTTCCAGAGAGTGATCTGCGGCGCGATGGTCTGATCCTGGCTGATTCGGGCCACGACCTGCCGGGGCCCGAACACCAGCTTCTGTTTGGGGAACTGGAAGACGCGGAGCCGGCCGTAATGTTCGCCGTCACTGCGGGCGACGAGCCAGGCCGCGAGGTTGTCCCGGCGGCGCGGCGTGAAGGGCAGCATCTGGATGAACTCGGGCTCCGGTTCGCCCGGCAGCCGCATGATGGTGTAGTAGGGCAGCATGGGACGCGTCTCGCCGCCGTCGTCGAGCGCCGGGATCTCCCACTGGTCCTCCCGGTTGTAGAAGACCGCGGGCTGCGTCATGTGGTACGTCGCGAAGACCGACGACTGCAGCGCGAAGATGTCCTCGGGGTACCGCACGTGCGCCCGCAGCGCCGGCGGCATCTCGTCCAGCGGCGTGAAGACGCCCGGGAAGATGCGCGCGTAGGTGGCGAGGATGGGATCCCCTGCATCGGCGGCGTAGATCGTGGTCGTGCCGTGGTAGGCGTCGACCACGAACTTCACCGAGTTGCGGATGTAGTTGAGCCCGCGCCCGGTGGCGGAGCTGTAGGGATACTGGTCGCTCGTCGTGTAGGCGTCCAGGATCCAGTAGAGCCGTCCGTCGACGACCACCATGTACGGGTCCTGATCGAAGGACAGGAACGGCGTGAGCAGCCGGACACGTTCGCGGATGTTGCGGTTGAAGAGGATCCGGCTCTCCGGCCCGATGTCGTCGCTGAGGAGGAGCTGGTAGGACCCGAATCGCAGGGCGAACACCACCTTTCGCCAGAGGGAGTCGAGGAGCAGTCCCCCGGTGCCCCCGTACTGGGTGAAGACGTTGTCGTCGCCCCGCGGGTAGTGGAACTCACGCGTCGCGGTGTTCACGATCACGTAGTCGTTGGAGAGTTCCCCGTAGTAGATGCTCGGCTCGTCGATCGTGATGTCCGCCGTCGTCGTGGGCGGCAGGTCCTGGACGAAGAGCACCGGGAGACCTTCTTCGGTGACCTGGTTCACCGGTCCCAGCGTCAAGCCGTAGCCATGCGTGAACGTCAGGCGCTCGTTGACCCACGTGAGGTTCGGCAGCGCGGACGAGTTCAGCTCCCGGGGCGACAGCATGACCTGACGCAGGCGTCCGTCGATCGTGTACCGGTCGTTGTCCACCGACACGAAGTCGTAGTAGGTCCGGATCTCCTGGATCTGGCCGAACGTCTGCAGGAGCGGCTGGTGGTCCCACAGCCTCACGTTTTCGAGCGTCTGGGCGTTGGCCTCGATGTCGTCGGCGGTGAGCAGCGCGTCGCCCGAGAGTTCACGCTCCTCGACGTCGTGCAGGTTGAAGGCGAACCGCGTGGCGTCGATGTTGTGCTGGATGTAGGGCGACTCCCGCGTCTGCTCGTTGGGCGTCACCACGAACCGCTGCAACAGGGCCGCGTAGCCCGCGCCGCCGATCGAGATCACGAGGTAGAGGACCGCGGCCACGGGAATCGGCCAGTTGCGCCGCGAGAACGCCTGCACCAGCGCGAGCCCAGCCCCGACCAGGCCGACGGCGGCCAGGATGAACGCTGCCGGCATGCGCGCCTGCACGTCGGCGTAGCTGGCGCCCTGGATGATGCCCGAGGGCTGCGTGAGATAGCCTGCACGGCTCAGCCACGCCCCCGCGGCCAGCAGCACCAGGAAGACGCTGGCCAGGACCGCAAGGTGACGCCGGGCCCCGGCCGACATGGCCAGCGGGCTCGCCTGCCCGAGGCGCAGGTGCCCGGCTGCGAAGTACAACCCGCCGGAAGCCAGGGCGGCGAGCACGAGGAGCGCCTGCGCGAGGCCGAGCGCCAGCCGGTAGAAGGGCAGCGAGAACACGTAGAACGAGGCCTCGAGGCCAAGGATCGGGTCGGTCCTGCCGAACGGCACCGCGAACCACCAGCCGAGCCAGCGCTCCCATTGCCCGGATGCGAGCAGACCCACGAGGATCGCGATGATCAGCGCCAGCACGTTGCCTATGCCGATCAGGCGCTGGCGCGATGCCGAGATGGTGACCTCGCCCCTGGCGCCCATGAGGAAGTGCGCGGTGCCGGTGGGATGGGTCACGGTCGCGACGGCGTGCCGGAGATTCAAGGTGAGCCAGATCATCCCGGTCACGAAGACCACGGTGAACACCAGGCCCTGGGCCCGCAACATGGTGGCGTAGAGCGTGGAGAAGCCGACCTCCCTGAACCAGAGCCAGTCGGTGTACAGGCCCAGCAGTGAGGGCCCCGTCATGATGAGGCCGAGGACGAGGACGGCCAGCAGGGCGGGCAGCGGGAGAGTTTTCATGTGGCAAGCATCCGCGTCCTGCGGCCGCGCGTGCGCGCACCGGGCCCTGGCGACGCGCCTTCGCCGCCGGCGTAGCGCTTCGCGGCCTCGTGAAGGTCCCGTTCGATGTCTGCGACGAGCGCGGGCGGGGCAGCGACGCGCACGTGAGCGCCCCAGCCCAGCACCCAGCTTCGCAGCGCCCAATCGTGGCACACTCGCATCGTCAGAGCCAGCCCGCCCCCCGGCAGGTCCCGGATCTCCTGTGAGGGATGCCAGACGCGGGCTCTGACGTAGCCGGCCGCCTCGGGCGCGAACTCGAGCTCGACGGTGACCGCCGGGCCCGTGTTGACACCCAGCGAGTTGCCGAACACATCGCCGGCCACGTCGCGCTCGGGCACGAAGGTCTGCTTCTCGAGTGACACGGATGCGATCCGGGAGACGGCGAACGTGCGCACGTCCTGATACTCCGGCACGAATGCCAGCAGGTACAGCGCTCCCTGCGCGAACGCCAGCCGGTAGGCGTGCACGAGATAGTCCTTCTCACGGGCGCTCGAGAACGAGTGGTAGCGCATCCTGGCCACACGTCGCTGCAACGAGGCTTCGAGCAGCCGTGCGACCACGTCCGGTGACGACCCGCCATCGGCGGTTCCGGGCACGCTCTTGGCGGAGAGCACACTGGGCAGGAGGTCCAGGAACTGGCGCATCCGCGGGGAGAGCATCTTCTCGATGCGTTCGAAGGCCAGTCCGAGGTCGCGCTGGAAGGGCGACACGGCAACGGCCTCGAGCATGTTGCGGCCCAGATACAGCGCGCAGAGTTCGGCCAGCGTGAATCCCGACTCGAGCCCGCCGAAGGCCCGCCCTTCGATACGCCAGCTGACGCGCCCGTGTTCGTCACGCTCGTCGTAGAGCGGAAAGCCGGCCTCCTGCAGGGCGGCGAGATCGCGACGGATCGTCCGCGTGGTGACCTCGAGTTCACCGGCCAGCGCGTCGATGGAGGCTCCGCGCCGCGACGACTCGAGCGCGTGGAGGACCTTCCACTGGCGGATGACTTCCTGGTTGCGCGGCACGGCTCATCCTACACCGCGCGGCGAGGGGCGCCGGCCGCTAGAGCGTGCCCTTCATCCTGCGAAGTTCCCGGCGGTGCCGGCGGTCGGGCGTGCCGGCGGCCTCCGCGATAGCACGGAAGGCCCGGTCCATGCGCCGGGCCTCGATCTCCTCGGCCGTGGGCGGGGGCGTGTGGTCCTCGTAGAGCGCCTTGGCCTCGGCCCTGCGCACGTGCTGCTCCACCAGGGCCAGCACGACGACGTCCTGGTGGCGGCCGAACGGGCGGGCAACCCTGATGCGATCGCCCACGTGAATCACCCGGTGGGGCTTGGCCGGCTGGCCGTTCACGTCCACCTTGCCGGCCTCGCACGCGCGCTTGGCCTCCGAGCGTGTCCGGAACAGGCAGGACACGTCCAGCCAGACGTCGAGGCGTTGCGCGTCGGACACAAGGCGTCCGTGCTACATCAGGATGTCGACCGTGGCCCGTGATCGCAGGGATTCCACGAAGTCCTGGGTGGCCTTCTGGCGACTCTGGTTCTCCAGGTACTCCCGGATCTGTTCGCGCACGTCCTCGAACGGCACCGTGCGGGCGGCCTGCTTCTCGGCGACGCGGATGATGTGGAACCCGAACTCCGTTTCCACCAGCTCGCTCGTCTGGCCGGCGGGGAGGGTGAAGGCGGCCTCGGCGAACGGTCCGACCATCTGCTCACGGGTGAAGAATCCCAGGTCGCCGCCCTGGGGCGCACTGCCCGGGTCTTCCGAGTGCTGGCGTGCCAGGTCTCCGAAGTCCTGACCGGCCTTCGCGTCGCGCAGAACGCCCGCCGCCCGGGTGCGCGCGGCCTCCTTGGCGGCGGCGTCCGCACCCTGGGGCACGCCAATCAGGATGTGGCTCGCACGGACCTTCTCGGCTTCGAGGAACTGGTCGGGGTTCTCTGCGTAGAACGCCGTCACGGTCTCGGGGCTCACCGCCGGCGGCTGCCCGCCAACCGAGGCCTCGATCATCTTCGAGACCAGCATGTCATTGCGGGTGTCGGTGCGCACCTCAGCCAGCGTCACGCCCTGCTGCTGCAGGGTCTGCGTGAAGGCCTCTTCGGTGGGGAACTGGCTGCGGATCGCGGCGATACGCGCATCGACATCGGCATCGGTGACGGTGACGTTGCGGGTCTTCGTCTCCTGCAGCAGGACGCGGTACGTGATGAGCTGATCGAGGACACCCCGGTAGATCTCATCGCGCTGGTCTGGCGGCACCGAGGCCCCGGCGCGGCGCTCGATGGCCAGCAGGGCCTTCTCGAAGTCCGCCTTGCTGACCTCCTCCCCGTTGATCCGCGCCAGGACGGCGGGAAGCTCAGCGGGAACCGGCTTGACTGGCTCGGCGGCCGCGGGGGCTGCCTCGGCCTGCCCAGGCTCCTGTTCGAGGTTGGCCGCAGCAGGCGTGTCCTTTGAGCAGGCGACGAAGATGAGCGCGACGAGCAGCGGAAACAGTCGGAGCACGGTAACTCCAGGAGAGGAAGGACAAGGGTGGGGACCTAGGCCCCTCGAGCGCGAGCGGGGATGGTCCGGGTGTCGGGTCTGCACGGGGTTGCGACGACAAGAGTACGTCGTGCCTTGGCGTCGGTCAATCCGGACGGTCCGGTAGGCCGTCGGTGGTGCTGAACGGCTGGGGTGCGTGCTATAC
>JABFRY010000441.1 GCA_013140955.1 Acidobacteriota bacterium | reverse complement strand
GGCCTTCAGGCGGTTGATCATCTCGTCCAGACTCGCCCTGGCGGAGTCCGGCAGCGCGGCCGCGCCGAAGCTGAAGTTGCCCTGGTCCGCGGTGAGCGTCACCTCGTAGATGAGGCGGCGCGACGCGGTCTCGACGGCGTCCACACGGGTGTTGACCGTGCGGGCCGCATTCGCGGCCGAATCCGCCGCGGTGCGGGCCTCGGTGGCCGCCGTGCGCGCGGCCGTTGCCGCGGTGCCGGCCGCTTCAGCCTTCTGATCCACTTCGCCGATGCGCTGGGTGTTCTGCCGCGTCGCTTCCTGCGTTTCCTCGAGTGACGTCCCCAGGGTGTCGACCTTCGTGTTGACCTCGCCGACCGACTCGCGCACGAAACCCTTCGATGCGCACGCCGGCGCGATCATGACCGTCAGTGCCAGCGCTGATGCTGTGAACAAACTCTTCCGCATGATTCCCTCCTCGAACATGACTAGCTTCCGGACCGCGCCGAGCCAGCGACATAGCCGCTTCGTGCGTGAACCACGAGGTTCCGCCGCTTCACCCGGACTTCGAGCGGGTGCCACCCCGCACGAGCGCCGGGCTCGAACGTGATCAAGTACTGATGACGCAACTGAGTGAACAAGTCCCGCACCGCCGCCGACGAATGATCGGGACTGCTGGCGATCCGCATGTCGCCTCCCGTCCATCGGCTCAGGTCTGCGAGGTTGGCGGTGTCAGACGCCCCGTCATCGGCCGGCACGAGCGACAAAGGCCCGCCCGGATGATCCACGGGGTTCACCACCACCAACAGGTACACCGGCACGTCGATCGAACTCGCAATGCCGGACACATGGCGCGCACTCAACTGGCTGCCGGTGTCCATGCCGTCGGTGATGACGAGCACGGCCCGATGCCGGTTGGTGCGCGCAGCAACTTGACTGGCGGTCGCCGCGACCGCGTCGTACAGGGACGTCGTGCCAAAGGGCCGTCCGGCCAGGCTGACGCGGCGGAGCCGATCCACTTCGGTCGTGAACGGCACGACCTCCTGCAGCTTCGAGTCGAACGTGTAGAGGGCAGCCTCGTCCCTCCCCGCCTCGAGGCTCCGGGTGGTCAGCGCCACGGCTGCACGCGCCCGCTCGATGTTCCCACCCACCGCCATGCTGCCGCTGATGTCGAGCAGCACGGCCAGACTGAGCGGCGACTCTCCGGCGTAGACATCCTTGATGTCGATGATCCGTCCCGTGTCTACGACTTCGAACTGCGCCCTGGTCAGATCCCGAACGACCCGCCCGCGGCGGTCCCGCACGGAGGCGCTGATGGTCACGGCCTCCACCCCACCCGTGAAGGTGGCCGTGTCGGCAGGCGCGGTCTCCTGAGCCCAGGCCGGAGCCGTCCCCGCAGCGGCCAGCAGGACCGCGACGAGTGCACCGACGACGCGCAGCTGAGGGGCTTGCCGCATACGCTCCCCACCCTTCAATGCACTTGCCAGATCGGATGACGTGAAATTACTAATATTTCTCATGAAATTGCTCGCATGGGCTTGGGGCCACCCGAATAAGTGTAATTCTTACACTGAATAGATGGCACGGTGCGCGCCTCGGGCGGTGCTTCTGGAAGCAACTATCGGCGTGTGGCGGAGGCGGCTGCGGGCCGATTATCCCCTTCGGAGCTAAGATGGTGCGAATGCCCACCTCGAACAGCGCGCCAGCGATTCGCGTGGCGCCCAAGGTTGCCAGGTTCTCGTACGCCATCCGGAACATCGTCTCGGCGGCCAAGGCTGCGGAGGCCCAGGGCACGCGCGTCCGGTACCTCAACATCGGGGATCCGGTGGCGTTCGGATTCAAGACCCCGGCGCATCTCATCGACGCCACCCACAAGGCCATGCGCGACGGCTACAACGGCTATATGCCGTCGGCAGGCATCGTGACGGCGCGAGAGGCCGTGGCCGCCGAATACGGGCACCGGGGCATGCCGGTGTCTCCCGACCGCATCCTCATCACGTCTGGCACGTCGGAAGGCATCGACCTGGCGCTCAACGCCCTTGCGGGCGAGGGAGACGAGGTGCTGGTGCCCTCTCCCACCTACCCGTTGTACACGGCCGTGCTCGCCAGCATCGGCGCGACACCGGTGTACTACCGCACCGATCCGCACCGCGGGTGGCTGCCCGACCTGGACCACCTGCGAAGCCTGGTGACCGCACGGACCCGGGCCCTCGTGGTCATCGATCCGAACAACCCGACAGGCGCGGTCTATCCCGAGGCGACCCGGCGCGGGCTCCTCGCCATTGCGGAGAGCCACGGTCTGACGATCCTGGCCGACGAGGTGTACGGCGACCTGGGATTCGACGGGCCGGTCCCGCTGCTCGGCAGCCTCGACCCGGGCGCACCCATCATCTCGTTCTCGAGTATCTCGAAGGCCTATCTGGCTCCGGGATGGCGTGCGGGCTGGATGGTCGTCGGCGCCACGCCACGCCTCGACGACGTCCTGACGGCGGTGAAGAAGCTGGCAGACGGCCGCCTCTGCAGCCCTGGTCCGATGCAGTTCGCGGTGACGGCCGCGCTGACCGGGGACCGCAGTCACCAGGAGGTCTTTCGTCAGGCGCTCGCCGAGCGTACAGGAATCGTCGCGCGCGCGTTGTCGGAGGTGCCGGGCATGGAGTGTGTCGCCCCCCGGGCGGCCTTCTATGCCATGCCCCGCGTCACGCTGCCACCCGGACGAACCGACGAGGAGTTCATCCTGGAACTCGTGCGCCGCACGGGCATCCTGTGCGTGCACGGATCCGGGTTCGGGATGCCCCCGGAGGAAGGGTTCTTCCGCATCGTCTGCCTGGCAAGCCCACAGGAGCTCTCAGCAATCTGCGCCGAGATCGGGGCATTTGCCGGCGAGTACCTCGCCTCCGCCTGAAGCGGGCCGGCCGCCAGGCTCACGTCACCCGGCTCGGACCTGCACGGGGTGCAGGCCCGTCACGCACCGGCCGCCACCACCATCTGCACCGCGTCCGGCGACGCTCCGCGCGCTTCGGCCCGAAGGGTTGCCCGGCCAATCGCCTGCACCGTGTCCTCGGCGGCCTCGATCCTGCATGGCGGGGTGCGCAGCAGTGGACGACTCGATGTGCTGACGATGTCGCGATGGTGGCAGGCGCTGGCCGCGTATGTGGCACTCACGGTGGCCGCGACGTGGCCGCTTGCGCCGAGAGCCGGTACGGACATCGCCTGGGATCTCGGAGATCCGGTCCTCAACGCCTGGATCATCGGCCGCAACTGCCAGCGCATCCTCGAGGCGCTCGTAAACCCGATGCAGTGGCGGGGGTTCTTCGACGGCGGCATCTTCCACCCCGCGCCGCTGACCCTGGCCTACTCTGAGCACCTGCTCGGGCCCACGCTCCAGGCACTGCCCGTCTACGCCCTCACCGCCAATCCCGTCCTCTGCTACAACCTGCTGCTGCTCGCCACGCACGTGCTGTCGGGTTTCGGCATGTACCTCTTCGTCCGTGACCGCACCGGGAGCGTCACTGGAGCGTTCGTCGCCGGCGTGGCCTTCGCGTTCGCCCCGTACCGGGCCGCGCACCTGTCGCATCTCCAGGTCCTTTCCGCGCAGTGGATGCCCCTGGCCCTGTTCGGCATCCACCGCTACCTCAACACGGGAGGGCGACTCCCGCTTGCTGGTGCTGCGGTGTCGCTGCTGCTGCTCAACCTGTCGTCCGGCTATTACCTGTTCTTCTTCACGCCATTCGCCGCCCTCTACGTGGTCTGGGAGCTGGCACGGCGCGGCCGCCTGGCCGATGCCGGCGCATGGCGACACCTCTCCCTCGCCGCCGGGTCCGTGGTGCTCCTGACCGGACTGTCGGTGCTGCCGTATGTCGAGGTGCAGCGGCAGCTCGGGATGAGCCGGGGACTGGCGGAGGTGCGCCTGTACTCGGCCGACGTCTATGCCTATGTCACCGCGTCTCCCGCCCTGCAACTCTGGGGCGACGTCGTGGGCACCTATTCGAGAGCCGAGGGTGAACTCTTCCCGGGCCTGACCGTCCTCGTGCTGGCCGTCGTCGCAGTGTTCGCGGCGACCGGCAGCGGACGGCGCCCGGACACTTCCCTGATGCGCCGGTGGGCCCTCCGGCTCGTGGGCGGCGTGGCCCTCGCCCACCTGCTCGGTGCGGGAGCGGTGGTGCTCGCACGCCGAATCGTGATCGACTCCCCGTTTCCGCTCCGGCTCACGGACGCAACCAGCCTGCTCGTCAGGGGCGCCCTGGCCACCGTCGTGATGTTGGCGCTGTCTCCGCGGATGCGCGCGACCGGGCGGCGGCTCCTGTGGACCGAGGGCTACTTCGTGGTCGGCGCGCTGCTGGCGGCGTGGCTGACGCTCGGGCCCGTACCCGAGTCGCTCGGGCAACCGGTGACCCTGGCCTCGCCCTACCGGGTGGCCTACGACTACGTCCCCGGCTTCGACGGGCTGCGCGTGCCCGCGCGCTTTGCGATGGTGCTGACCTTCATGCTCGCCGTGCTCGCCGGGTCGGGTGCCGCGAGGGTGGGCCGGCGGGCGCCGCGTACGGTGGGCGCCCTGCTCACGGCCGCACTGCTGCTCGAGGGCTGGGTGTCGCCCTTCGTCCTCAACGGCGCTCCGGCAGAGGACCCGGACTCGGTTACGTCCAGGCTCGGCGATCTGGACAGGCCAGGGCGCGTCTACGCCACGGTCGCGGCCCTCGGGCCGGACGCGGTCATCGCGGAGCTGCCGCTGGGCGGGCCGTTCGAGGACGTGCGGTTCATGTACCAGGCGCTCGGCCACCGCCATCGGCTCATCAACGGATATAGCGGGTTCTTCCCCGAAGGCTATCGGGAACTGGCGACAGCGCTCTCGGCCGCCGCACAGGACCCCGGGGCCGCCCTGCGCGCCCTCGAGATGCAGGGTGCCACACACGCGATCGTGCATGCCTCGCTGATGGGGGAGAACGGGGCCCTGGTCGAGGCGGCCCTGGTCGACGCTGGCGCAACGCCGCTGGCGCGCGACGGGGACGCCGTGCTCCTGGCGCTGCCCTGAGACCCGCGGAAGGCGGTGCGCCGCCGGGCGTGGTTCTATACTGCGCTCGATGCGCAGCGACCCCCTCGCGCACCTCGTCAGGGAGCTCGAAGAGCTCGACCGGCAGGGACTCCGGCGCCCGCTGCGCGTGCTCGAGGACGCCCAGGCTGCGAAGGCCACGTTCGACGGGCGGTCCGTCGTCAACCTGTCGTCCAACAACTATCTGGGCCTCACGACGCACCCGAAGCTCGTGGCGGCAGCGGCCGAGGCCGTCCGTAC
>JABFRY010000217.1 GCA_013140955.1 Acidobacteriota bacterium | reverse complement strand
GCGGCGGGAGAAGCGGTTCGACGTGGGGATCGCACGGTGACGGCCATCGCCGCCGTCATCGTGAACTACAACGCGGGCGACGAGCTCCAGGCGGCGCTCGCCTCGCTCGCGCAGACGCTCGAGGGCCGCGAGTGGGAGGCCGTGGTGGTGGACAACGCCTCCGCCGACGGGAGCGCGGCCTTCGTGGCGGCCTTCGCGCCGCGGGTCCGCCTGGTGGCCAACCCCACCAACGTCGGCTTCGGACGCGGCGTGAACCAGGGCGTGGCGGCCACGGCCGCGCCGCTCGTGCTCGTGATGAACCCGGACTGCCGTCTCACCCCAGGCGCGGTGGCCGCGCTCGAGGGCGAGCTGGCACGTCATCCGCGCTGTGCCGTCGTGGGCCCCCGCATCCTCGACCCGGACGGCGCGGTGCAGCGGAGCGCACGCGGCGACCCGGACATGCTCACGGGCCTCTTCGGGCGCAGCACGCGGCTGACGCGCCTGTTCCCGTCGCTCGCCGAGGCCACCCGCAACATCGTGACCGCCGACGACCTGCCGGCCGGCGAGGCGAGCCTCGCGGTGGACTGGGTGTCCGGCGCGTGCATGCTCGCGCGGCGCGCGGCCCTGGCGCAGGTGCGCGGCTTCGACGAGGGCTACTTCCTGTACTGGGAGGATGCGGATCTCTGCCGCCGCCTGCGCGCCGCGGGTTGGCACGTGCGCTACGCACCGGGGGCCACGGCCGTGCACACCGTCGGCCGATCCAGCCGCACGGCACGCGCCGCGTCCATCCGGGCGTTCCACCAGAGCGCCTACCGCTACTACATCA
This sequence comes from Acidobacteriota bacterium, assembly GCA_013140955.1. GTDB lineage: Bacteria > Acidobacteriota > Vicinamibacteria > Vicinamibacterales > UBA2999 > JABFRY01. The sequence continues at coordinate 4,484 of JABFRY010000217.1, read as the reverse complement.
CCCACGTGGCCACGGGTCCGCTCGACCCGCGCCGGCCGCTCGCGCGCGCCGTCCTGGCTGCGCGCTGTCGCCTCCGCCTGCTCGCCGCCGCGCGTCAGCCCTCCGCGTAGGGGTTCGGCCAACCGCTCGCCGGGTGCTCCGTGTCGCCACGGTCCGCATCCACCAGCGACGCCGTGGTACCGGCCGCAAGGCTGAAGGTCGGCCACTCTTCGACGGGACTCGCGGTGTCAACCGGCGGGCGGATGACCCCGGCGGCCACGAGTTGGTCGAAGCCGGCGCGGGAACGGGCCGTGCCCGTTCCGCGCTGGTGTGCTTGTCTGCGCCGTTGACGCATCCCGGCTACTGGAACGCGACGCGCTGGACGCTCGGCGGGTCTGCGTCCGCGAAGTGCGGGTGCACGACGTAGATGTCGTCGCCCACGACCGCGGCCGTCGTGGCCTGGGTGTCGTAGGTGGCCACGCCGGCGAGGCTGGCCGTGGCCCAGTCGTCGGCGCTCGTGAGGGCCACGACCCGGTTGCCCGAGTTGCTGACGATGGCCAGTGCGCCGTCCGGTCTCCACACCATGCCGTCCTGGCCGGGAATCTCCTCCGGCAGCGTCACCTGCGTGGCGGTGGCGGCGTCGTCGAGCTGCACCTTCCAGAGCGAGCCCCCGCTCGCGACGAGCAGGTAGCCGGACGGGTGGTACACGATGCCGTTCGGGGCGAAGCCGTCGAGCCCGTCGAACCGCGAGAGCACCGAGGCCTGGAAGTCGGGCGTCACGCGGTAGACGACGCCGGCGCGTGTGTCGGTGACGTAGGCCGTGCCGTCGTCGGCCACCGCCACGTCGTTGGCGAAGTGCACGGTGTCGGCAGGCGCGTCGGTGAGCGTGGCGCCGAGGTCCACCATGGCCAGACGCGCGCCGCTCGCCAGGTCGTAGACGCCGAGCTTCGCGTGTCCGCGTCCGCCGCCCTGGAAGACCGAGCGATCGGAGTTGGCCACGAGCAGTCGGTTGCGTGGCTCGTCGGCCTCGATGCCGACCGACGACACGAGTTCTGGGTCCGTGACGACGGCCGTGACGCGTCCGTCCTCGTGCAGCTGGAAGATGGAGCCCTCGGCGAGCGAGCCGGTGAGGAGGCGTCCGCCGGCCGTGTCGAACTCCACGCCCTCGGGGATGAAGCCCCCGCGCTCGGCGGTGATGCTCTCGGGCAGGGCAACGGGCGCGGACGCGGCGGCCTCGGGTTGCGCAGCCGTCTCCTCCGCAGGCTCCGGTGCGCCGCCGCATCCGGCGAGCAGGGCGGTGGCGGCGGTCAGCGTGGCGATGAAAGGCAGTCGTGTCACAGGCATCTCCATGGATGGGGTACGTGCAGGGGAACCCGCCGATTGTAGCGAATCGACGCGGGCCATTGCGCGCGCTCCCGGTCCTGTGGACGCTGCGGGCCTTCGTCTGGGCGGTGGCTGGCCGTCAGCGATCCGTGGACGGCCTGACGAGGCCGTCGCGGCTGACCGGAGCCGTCCGCCCGGCCGACCCGCTGGACAGTGTCCGTCAGGTGCAACGTGCTCGTGTACACTTCCGCCTGCGCAGGGCCGGACCTGCGCCGACCCATGCCCGATCCGCAGCCCGTCGACGTCCTCATCAGCTACAAGAGCGAAGAGCGCCCGGTGGCCGCGCGCCTGGCGGCGGCGCTCTCCGCCAAGGGCTGGCACGTGTGGTGGGACCATCACATCGTGGCCGGCGACGCCTACCGCCGGGTCATCGCCGAGAAGCTCCAGCAGGCGCGCTGCGTGGTCGTGCTCTGGTCCACCCGGTCGGTCGAGAGCGACTTCGTGCTCGACGAGGCCGGCCGGGCGCTGCGGCGCGGCGTGCTGTTGCCGGTCCGCATCGAGGCGGTGGACATCCCGCTCGGGTTCGGGCAGCACGACTACACCGACCTCATCGACTGGGACGGCGACCCCGCCCATCCGGGGTTCGACGAGATGTGCCGCGCCATTACGGGGCGTCTGTCGGGCGTGCCCTCTCCCATGCCGACTCCGGTCGTGCGCGTGCGCCCGTGGTATGCCGAACGACGCACGTGGGCACTGGCGGCCGCCGTGGCGGCCGTGCTTCTCGTCGGCGCTGCGCTGCTCTGGCGCGGGGGCTCCCCGGACGGGTCACTCTCGGGCCCCACGAGCGAGGACGTGGCGGCCACCGGCACGGGCGACCTTGCGAGCGTGGCCGCTGGAGGCCCTGGCGGAACGGCGGGCCCCGTCGCCACCGGCGACAGCCGGACGTCTGCCGCCCCGCTGGCCGTGCAGATCGCCGTCGCGGCGCAGACGATTGCCACCGCGCTCGTGCTGCCGTCCGGCCACATCATCACGCCGTGCCATGTCGTCGGCGAGGCCGACACGGTGGAGCTGCGCGGCGCGGGTCGCTGGGACGGCTCCGCGCATGTGGTGGCCAGGCGGTGCGACGTCGATCTCGTGCTGCTCGAGCCCGATGCCGGCCTGATGCGGCCCAACACCACCGTCGTGCGCTTCGCGGGGAGCCTCGCGGTGGGCGATGCGATCGAGCGCTACCGGAGCGTCTCGGACCGGACACCGGGCCGGGTGCTGGCGATTCGCGAGGCCTCTCGCTATCTGGGGAACGACGGGCCCACGCTCGACCTGCTGGCCACCACGCACGTGTCGGCGGGCGGCGACTCGGGAGCCCCGATCCTCGACGACGGCGGCCGCGTCGTCGGCATGCTCGTGGCCGGCGACGGCGCCACGAAGTCGCTGGCCATCCCCACCGAGACCATGCGGACCACCTTCATCGAGGCATTCACGCCGTAGGGAGGTCCGCCCCCCGGTGCGACCTGACGGCGCGACGCGCCGGTATGGTCGGTCGTCGCGCATGGCCAGCCGGGCGCCTCGCCGCTTTCGGTGCTGCGCTCCCCTGTGTGAGATGGGTTCTAGGGCTGGCGCACGATGCCCTGCTTGAAGGTGCCGACACGCGCCTGCCTCGACTGCCCACGAGGGATGGTGAGCGAGTGCCAGCCGGGTCCGCACGCGTGCCGGGCCAGCAGCACGATCTGCCCCACGTGATAGGCCGTATGCGTGGCCAGCCGGTTGAGGGCCTCGACCACCAGGAACGGTTCGTGACGAATGGTGACGGTGCGTCCGAGGTCCTCGGGTACGAGCGCGCCGAGGCTTTCGAGCGCCGTCGCCCACGCCTCGTCCCACGCGGCCACGAGGTCTTCCCGCCGGGGCTGGACCGGCGGCTCGAACTCGGCATCGCGGTCGCGGTCCGGCTTCTCGCCGTCGCTCGTGAGGAAGTACGTGAAGCGCGAGCGCAGGTTGCCCGACAGGTGCGCCATGAGCATGGCGAGGCTGTTCGCCTCCTCGTCGAGCCGGTGATGCAGCGCAGCGTCGCTCACCTGTGCGAGGGCCGCCTCGGCGAGCGTCTTCTGATTGCGGAACGTGCGGAGGACGTCGGCGAGGTAGGCGCTGGCGAGCGTGCCGTCCATCACGAGCCTCGCTGGAGTGGGGAGGTGCGCCGGGCGGCCCGGTGTGTGGGCCGGCGCCGCCCGGCAGGCAGCTCGTAGCGCGCGCCGGTGGGGCGCACGCCGATTCTCAGCGCGCGCCACTCGCGCGCACGCCGATTCTTAGCGCGCGCCGGTGGCGCGCACTGTGATGCCTAGCGCGCGCCGCTGGCGCGCACTCTCCAGATGCGGTTGCCGCCGTCGTCGGAGACGAGCAGCGAGCCGTCGGGTGCCACGGTCACGCCCACGGGGCGCCCCCACTGTTCGATGGCGGTGCCGTTGCTGCCGTTGCTGGCCAGAAAGCCGGTCATGAAGTCTTCCACCGGGCCCGGACGGCCGTCGGTCATCGGGAAGAACACCACCTTGTAGCCCGAGGCCACCGAGCGGTTCCACGAGCCGTGCAGCGCCACGAAGCCGCCGTTGCGGTAGCGGGCCGGGAACTGCGTGCCCGTGTAGAAGGTGATGCCGAGCGCCGCGGAGTGCGACGGGAAGAGCACGTCGGGTACCAGCGCGCCACGCACCTTCTCGGGGAACGCGCCGTTGTAGCGCGGGTCGTAGTTGCTGCCGATGTAGGAGTACGGCCAGCCGTAGAAGCCGCCGTCCTTCACCGACGTGGCGTAGTCGGGCACGAGGTCGTCACCCAGGTTGTCGCGCTCGTTGACGGCCGTCCACACGATGTCGGTGCCGGGCTGGAGCGCCAGGCCCACCGGGTTGCGGATGCCCGACCCGTACACGCGGTAGCCGGAGCCGTCCGGGTTGAACTCGAGGATCGCGGCGCGCCGGCAGTCCTCACCCGCGTCGTTGTTCGACTGCGAGCCGACCGCCAGGTACATCTTCGTGCCCGCGCGGTTGAAGACGATGTTGCGCGTCGAGTGGCCGCCGACCGGCAGGTCGAGGAGCTTCTCGGGCGCACCCTGCGCCTTCAGGTCGCCACTTGTGTAGCGGTAGCGCACCAGTGACCCGGTGTTGCCCACGTACAGGTAGCCGTCGTGGAAGGCCATGCCGAAG
>JABFRY010000474.1 GCA_013140955.1 Acidobacteriota bacterium | reverse complement strand
GTGGCCACCGTGCTGTGCTTTGCTGCCACCGGCGCCCTGATGCTGCCGGCCTGCTACGTGGCGGTGGACGACGAGGTGCGGGACCGCGGCGCGGACGTGCGCGTCGAAACCCCGCTCGGCGACATGCGGGTGCACACCAACCTCGACACGGTGGCCACGGGCCTTTCGGTGTATCCCGGGGCACGGCCCCGACCGGACGACGACGAGCGCACCCGAAACGCCACGGTACGCATCGACTCGTCGCTCTTCGATCTGGATGTCGCCGCCGCCAGCTACGAGACGGACGCCTCACCCGAGGCCGTCATCGACTTCTACCAGCGTGAACTGTCGGCCTTCGGCGACGTCACCACCTGCCGCGGCGACGTGGATTTCGACCGCCTGTCGGTCATCTGCCGGGAGCAGGCCACGTCGGGCGACGTCCTGCTGGTAGTGGGCACCGAACGACGGCACCGCATGGCCACCGTGACCGCGCACAACGGGGGGAGCGCGTTCTCCCTGGTGGCGGTGAACATCGAACGATGAGCGCGCGCGCCGAGGGGCGGCGTCCCGTCGGGACCCCGTTTGACATCTGATGCGTGATGCGTGACGCTCGCCGGATGCGAACGACCCTGGACATCGACGACGACGTGTTGCAGGCGGCGAAGGAACTCGCCAGAGCCCGGGGACTCACCGCAGGACGGGTGCTCTCCGAACTGGCACGGAAGGGCCTCGCACCGACCGCACGCCGCGGAGCCAGGCGCAATGGCATCGAGCTCCTTCCCAGCCGGCCGGCAGGCGCCCGCACACCGACGATGACGCTGGTGAACGCACTGCGGGACGACCCCTGACGGGCCCTGCCCGTCTCGATGCGAACGCGCTGGTCGCCCGCTTCGTTTCGGCGGCTACGACACCATCACCGTGCGCGGGGCCTGCTGGTGGCTCTCGAGGAAGGTCACCTTGTTGGCGAGCGCATCGGGCTCGGGCTGCACCTGGCCGTTGGCGTCCGTCACGCGCGACACGAGCGTGTGCTCGCCCGGCGTGGGGTTGGGCCAGTCGTAGGTGTAGAACCTCCAGCCGTACTTCTCGGTCGTCGAGGCATCCGCGGTGGCGGGCTGCCACGAGCCGTTGTCCACCTTCACCTCGACGGAGCGCAGCGGGGTGCCGTCGTTGAGCGTGACCACGAGCACGCGGTGCCGCGTGCCTTCGCGGGTGACGCGGGCCACCCACGACTTGAGCCGCATCTCCTCGATGGCCGTCTCGTACCACTTCATCACGCCGTCCACCATCTCGCCCTTGATGGTGCGGTACTCCCGCGCCTGCCACTTGCCAACGTAGCGCTCCTGCTGCGGACGGATTTCCATCAGCCACTTCACGTTGGCCACGCCGTACCAGCCGGGCACCACCAGCCGGAGCGGCGCGCCCTGGTGCGTGGTGAGCGGCTGCCCGTTGAGCGCCCACGCGAGGAACGGCTCCGGCGACAGGGCCTTCTCGGTGGAGAGACTGCGTCCGAACTTCACCGTCACCGGGAACTTGCGGCCGCGCCAGTCCACTTCCTCCTCGGCTCCATCCGCTCCGAAGAACACCACCTCGCGGGCCGCGGTCTTGAGGCCGCCGGCGCGCTCGAGCACGGTGCGCAGCGGTACGCCGGTCCAGCGCCCGTTGCCCGAGGCGCCCTGCAGGGGTCCGCGGTTGCCCGAGCACTCGAAGCCCACCACCATGTCCTGGCTGCCGAGGCTTCGCACGTCGGCCAGGGTGAGCGACAGCGGCCGCTCCACCAGGCCCGAGAGCGTGAGCCGGTAGTTGGCGATGTCCACCGTCGGGTGGCCGTAGTGCTGCAGGGTGAAGAACTGATCGGCGGGCGTGATGGGCCCATCGATACGCCGGGTGTCGAGCGTGCGTCGGTCGGGCGTGGGCGTGAAGTTGGCGTCGGCCGGCACGTCGGTGAAGGGCACCAGCACGGCGCCCTGCGCCATCACCGGCAGCACCCACTCGGGCACGCCCAGCAGCGAGATGCCCGCGGCAGCCAGGCCTCCCTTGAGGAGGCGCCGTCTCGTCTCGAGCAGGGTGTCGGAGGCGGAGGGAACGGGCTGGCGGGGCTGCAACTGATCCATCATCGACCTCTGGCGCCCGGAGGCGCGTGCGGGACACGAGACCGGCCCCCGGCAGGGGCGGCGAAGCGCCCCTATGTTAGCCCCTGTCCGCGGGCACGTCGAGGTCCAGGCGCGTCGCGTCGGGGTCTGTCCGCTGCTGCTCGGCGGCGCGCTCGGCCGCGAGCGCCTGCTCAGCGGCGTTCCTGGGCAGCGGCGGGAACCAGAACACGCCCTGCGTGACGAACGCCTCGTAAAGCCGCTCCCGCCACGTGCGCTTCCCTTCAATCCGCATGGACCATCTCCTGGCGCATCCTACCCGCGGCGGGCTGGCCTGGCGGGTAGTGGCGGGGAAGCGGAAGCGAGAGTAAAGAGCCAGGTCAGCCGAAGAGCAACTGGAGCAGCTCTTCACGCGAGCGACCGTGATGACGCTCGAGTTCCGCAAGGACTGCTGACAGCGTCCCTATGCGGAGAGCCGCGTGCCGCGGAATCGTGAGGTGATGCTGGCCGCCGCGGTCTGTCGTGAGCCGTAGATGACTGCCTGTTTGCCGTGTCATCTGGTATCCGAGGCGCGAGGTCTTCGCCCGACACGTCCCGCGGAAGTCTCACGGCGTTATTAACTCGTCGCGCACCACATGCAAGCGCAGCACTCGAGGCTCCTCACCAGCCTCGAAGTGACAGCGCACCGCGTCCCGAATGGCTTCGCGAAGAGCGTCGAGCGTGTCGGCCTCCGTAAATACGGGAACGCCCAATGCCCGGGCCGTGAATCCGCCTTCGGGGGCTTCCTCCACAAGAAACATCAACTCGTGCACCGCGCGATTATAGCGCTCTGCCAGGCGGAGGCATCCGAGGGCCCGCGGGCAGGCTAAGGACTTCTCTATCTCTCCGTGCCCCGAGCCGACACCTGGCTCATCAGGGCGAGCAGCTTGCCGTCCGGATCCTCGAAGAACGCCATCCACTCCTCGGCGCCGGAGTCGTGGCGATGCACCATGTGGGGCGCACCACGGAATCGCACGCCGCGCGCCGTGAGCCGCTGGTAGTCCGCCTCGATGTCCTGACTGCGGAAGTAGAGCACCGAGTCGCCCGGCTCGCCCACCTCCTTGCTGCCCGCCGACAGGAACAGGCGTATCCCGTGGCAGTCGAAGAATGCGAGGCTGCCGAAGGTGGCCAGATGCGTGAGCCCGAGGACGTCGCGGTACCACACAACCGACGCGGCCAGGTCCGACACCTGCCGTGACACTTGCCCGATGGGCCCCAGTCCGGCGCCCGCATGCTCAGCCACGTCGTGTGCTCCTCCGGCGTGGAGCGCACTGTCGAACGGTGCGCCGCGCCAATACTGCAGATCGGCCCTGGTGTGGAGGGAGAGCTTTCCCCGGGCGTTTCTCAGGTGATACTTCACGGCATCGAGACTGACGCCGAGACGGCGACGGATGACGCCGTTGGTCATGCCGTGCCGAACGGCATGCACCACCCGCCACTCGGCTGGCGTCAGCCGGTCCGGATGCCGCGGTCGCCCTCGAGCCACGGGTGCATCCTAGCCGGCTTCGCGCCGAATTACCCTCCCCCGGGAGGTGCGGGCTCGCCCGACAGACTTTCGTCGCAGGGCGTCGGTCCCGCGTCGTGCCCGTACTGCCGCGTCATGCATGCGGCCGGCGCCTCCACCAACAAATCCTGGGCGCGAGCCGTTTAGAGAGCAGCATGGGCACCTCCCCCGGTGACAGCACACGCCCGACGACGGCGCCGCACGAGCACCTGAACGCGCTGTTCGACACACACGCGGCGCGGCTGTATCGCCTCGCCCGCCGGCTCGTCAGGAATGCCGATGACGCGTGCGACCTGGTGCAGGAGACGTTCCTCAAGGTCGCCACGTCGCCCTCGCCAGTGCCGTCCGGCCAGGCGGAGGAAGCGTGGCTCGTCCGGGTCCCTGTCAACATCCGCCGCGACCAGTGGCGGGCGGAAGCCGTACGGCGACGGGCCGCCCCAAGGCTCCGCGCGGGGCCCGCAACCAGCCCCGAGTCCCTGTACGTGCTGCAAGTCTCCGTCTGGGAGGCGCTGCACGCGCTCGCGCCGCGCCGGCGCGCGGTGCTGGTGATGCACGAACTCGAAGGCTTGCCCGTGCCGGCCATCGCGTCACTGCTCGGGATCTCGGCCATCACCGTGCGGTGGCATCTCTCCCGAGCGCGCCGGGAACTGAGCCGCCACATCCGACCAGAATCAGGAGTAGCCGATGACCACACTCAGACAGCTGTTGCGGCAGGCAGACCCCCTGCGTCACGAAGCGCCTCCAAGCCTTGACGGCATGCGCGCACACCTCCTGTCGGCGGCACACGCCTCCCGGGCCTCGAGTGGCACCCCGGTCGGCCGTCGGCGGTGGATGCGTCTCCTGCTCCCGGCCAGCGTCATCCTCGCGCTCGCGCTGTCGTGGGCGGCCTACGAACGGCAGTTCGCGCTGATTCCGGCACTCGCCGCGCAGGTAAGGTTCGAGGTGCGGCTGGCCGAAGACCGCCCCGCGCCAGGCCTGCGCGTGGCGCGGACGGCCACGGACGGTCCGGTTCTGTACGTGCACCCCGAGGTTGTCGTCAACAACGACGACATCGCGCAGGCATGGGTCGTGGAGGACGCGGCGCCACAGTTCGGAGTCGCCATCCGGCTCTTGCCGGCCGGCGCGGAGCGAATGCGACAGGCCTCGGAAGAGCACGTGGGGCGGCGGGTCGCGATCCTGATCGACGGCACCGTGGTGATGGCGCCAGTCGTGCGGTCGCCGCTCGGTGAGTCCGCGGTCATCACCGGGCTGCTCACGCGCGAAGAGGCGGCCCGTATCGCGGAGGGAATGATGCTCCGCTAGGCCTCGTCAGCCAGCTTCGCCCGCTCGCCGTCGAACGTCGCGAACGCGGCGACCGGCTCCTCCACGCTGGCCACAGCCCCGAAGAACACCTGACCGCGCCTTCGGGATCGCCTTGATGCGCTGAAGACGCTGGCCGAGCGCCGCCAGGGGGCGTCCGCATCGGCGGCTGCCGCCCGCCGGACCGAAAGCCCGGTGCGAGAAGGCATCAGCCGGTCCTCCAGGGCAGGGCTGGGTCACCCTCGGCGGGAGCACATGCTGTCCTCATGCGCGGCAGGTGACGCCGACTCCAGCAGGCACTGCGAGCGAGCGCCCGGGGCCTGGCAGGCGGCGTTGCCGACGCGCCACTCAGGAGCGCGGCGAGGTGGCCCGGCCGGTTGTGCGC
>JABFRY010000024.1 GCA_013140955.1 Acidobacteriota bacterium | reverse complement strand
GGCCGCACGTGCGTCCTCCCGACGCCCGGCCCGTTCGTAGAGCTGGCCCAGCCCGAGGGCCTCGCGGGTCGATTGTGCGCCCGCCGGGCCCTCTGCCAGCAGTACGCCGGCCCGCGCCAGCAGCAGGGCCAGCGAGAGCAGGTCGAGCCGGTTGTGCTCGAGCACGGCCTCGAGGCCGCCGGCCTCTCCGGTGCGGACGAACTGGAAGTAGCGTGCGGGGATCTCGAAGCCCGGCACGTCCCCCTCCCGCAGATCGCCGCAGAACGTGCGCTCGAGCGCCGACAGGCGGCAGCTGCCGGGCTCTCCCGTCTCGTCCGTCTCCCGCCAGAGCCGTCTGGCCGGATGCAGCATGTCCACGTGGGGCATCTCCGCGAACGGTGTCACCAGCCGGTGGTAGAGATACCGCGTCTCGATGAGGGGCAGATCGAACGTCCGCCCGTTGAACGTGACCACCACATCGGACGCGCCGGCCAGTTCCGTCACCTCCTCGAGCATCGCGCGTTCGGCGGCCGGGTTGGAGAGAAAGAACTGCCGCACCCGGAAACGCCCGCCATCGAACCAGGCACACCCCACCAGGAAGGCATACGTGCCGGCGCCGCCGGCAAGGCCCGTCGTCTCGAGATCGACAAAGAGCAGCGACGGTCCGGGCACGCCCGCCTCGGGGACGCCTCCAAGCAGATGCAGGCCCGGCCAGCCCTCCACGGGGGGCACGCAGTCGGCCAGCGGGACGCGTCCGTGACGGTGTCCCGGCAGGTACGCCCGATCGACCACGAGGTAGCGGTGCCCACGGCGCTCCCGCCAGTCGCCCCCGAGCACATCGGCGGCACGCTCGTCCGCGCGCCCCCCTGCGGCGCCAGCGTCGGATGCCGGATCGGACAGCGTCGCGGCCGCACCTTCGGCATCGTGCCTCCCCGCGTCGGACATGCCGTCGTCGGGCCCGTCCGCCCCGGTGGCCTCGGGGCGCCGCCCTCCCGCCGAACCCGACCGGATGACATCGCGCAGGCGATCGACGAGCGCGCTCACGCCGTGCCCTCCCCCGCCGCCTCGAGGGCCGAGGGCGACGCCGGCACCAGGTCGAGGATACGGAGCGCCACGGACTTGGCGAGCGGCCCGCTCTCACCGGCCGGCCCGACACACGCCGGACAGCCCTGTTCGCAGCCGCAGCCGTCGATGAGCGCACGCGTGCGCGCCAGCAAGACGTCGTGCATGCCGAACAGCGGTTCGCTGAAGCCGATGCCGCCCGGATAGTTGTCGTAGAGGAAGATGCGCGGCTCGTCCGGATGGCCGGCGGGCATCCCCGACGCGGCCGCCCCGCCCTCGTCGGGCTCGCCACTGTCGATCGAAAGACCCAGGTCCTGGCGGTCGCACATGAGCAGGAGCTGCGCGACCTGCCGGAGCGCGAAGGACAGGCCGACGATCCCGTCGCGCCGATCGTCGGTGGCGTACGGCAGGGCGCCCATGACGGCGGCTGGCACCGTAAGCCAGTACGCCGTCGTGTGCATCTCCTGCTCGGGCAGGTCCAGCTCGCCGGAGCCGACGTTCTCGTTGGTGTAGAACTTGATCTTCTTGAAGCCCACGACGCGCGAGGAGACGTGCACCTCACCGTGCGCGCGGAGGGGCTCGGTGAGGGCCGCGCTCAACACGGTGACCTTCGTGTAGGTGATCGCGTCGGTGTAGTAGTCGCACTCGATGCGCCGCACGTACGCCTTGCGCCCCTCGAAGTCGAGCCGCTCGACCTGGAAGAGATCTCCCTCGAGGAGATAGATGGCCTTCTCGTGCAACGTGGGCGGACCGCTGGTGAAGCTCGTCTCCCCGATCACGTTCGCCCCGCGCGTGAGATCGACGATGACGAAGTTGTCCGAGGAAATGGAGCGCAGGCTGACGGCATCGGCCGGATAGGTCTCGTTGGTCCACTGCCACTGCCCAGGCTCGCCGCCCCCGGCGTCCGTCAGGTGCACGAACCCGCCCTCGGCCAGCACCTCGAGGACCTGCTGCACGTCGTGGGCGCCGTATCCCTCGTCCGCCGTGAACGGCAGCTCGAACGCGGCGCACTTCACGTGATCCAGCAGGATGTGCAGGTTGTCCGGATTCACCAGGGCATGCTCCGGCGAGGCATCGAAGAAATACGACGGGTTTCGCACTACGAACTGGTCGATCGGGGCACTGCTCGCCACCAGGACGGCCGCCGACCGTCCACTGCGGCGCCCGGCGCGCCCGGCCCGCTGCCATGTGGCGGCGATGGTCCCCGGATACCCGGCCATGACGCACACGTCGAGCGCGCCGATGTCGATCCCGAGCTCGAGGGCGCTCGTGGACACCACGGCCCGCACGCTGCCGTCGCGCAGGCCCTTCTCGATCTCGCGGCGCCGCTGCGGCAGGTAGCCGCCTCGATAGCCGCGGACCTGTTCGCCGGTGCCCGGCGGTCCGTCGAAGTCGTCCTTGAGGTACGTGGTCAGGATCTCGGTCGCCAGGCGGCTCTGCGCGAAGACGATGATCTGCAGGTGGTGCTTGAGGAACTCGGCCGCCACGCGCCGGGCCTCCGAGAGGTACGAACGGCGGATCCCCAGCTGCTGGTTCACGACCGGCGGGTTCACGAACAGGAAGAACTTCTCGCCAGCCGGCGCCCCGCTCTCCGACACCAGCTCGAAGGGTTCCTCCACGAGGGCCTGCGCCAGCTCGCGCGGGTTGGCGATGGTGGCCGACGAGCAGATGAACGTCGGCGACGAGCCGTAGTGCCGGCAGATCCGCTTCAGCCGCCGGATGACGTTCGTGAGGTGGCTGCCGAAGACGCCGCGATAGGCGTGCAACTCGTCGATGACGACGTAGCGCAGGTTCTCGAACAGCTTGGCCCAGCGCGGATGATGCGGCAGGATGCCCGCGTGGATCATGTCGGGATTGCTGAGCACCACGTGGGCGCGCCCGCGAATGGCCCGCCGCGCGTCCTGGGGCGTGTCCCCGTCGTAGGTGAACACGCCGATCCCCGCGTCCCCCGGCGGGGAGAGTCGCTCGGCCAGCCGGTGGAGCTCGGCGAGCTGGTCCTGCGCCAGGGCCTTGGTCGGAAACAGATAGAGGGCCCGGGACGATGGGTCGCGGAGCACCGCGTTGAGCGCGGGCACGTTGTAGCAGAGGGTCTTGCCCGACGCGGTGGGCGTCGTGATCACGACATGGCGGCCGGCCAGCGCGTGCCGGATGGCCTCCGCCTGGTGCAGGTAGGGATGCTCGATGCCGCGATCGGCCAGCGTCCGGCGGAGCGCCTCGTCGAGCCCTTCGGGCCAGTCCGCCTCCACGGCGGCGCGCGCGGGCAGGCGGCGGACCGCGGTGATCCAGGCGTCGGGCGTGTCAGGCCGCTCGGTATCGCCTCCCGTGAACCGGTCCAGGACCGACTGCAGGGCCAGTTCGTGGGCCGAATCCGTACGTCTGGCCGGCAGCATGACGGGACGATGTTAAGCGTAGGAAAGGCAAAGGTCAAAGGCTCGGCCGGACGGCCGTCCTAGAAGGCCCGCCCCTGGCAGCCGTCGATCACCACCGCCGCGCCACTCACCCACGACGCCCTGGGCGAGCAGAGGAACGCCACGACATCTCCCACTTCTTCCGGCGTCCCGAAACGGCCGAACGGCAGCTCACGCTTGACGAAGTCGGCGATCCAGACGGGGTTCTCCTGCTGGCGCTTCCACCACGAGCCTCCCTCGAACAGGATCGAGCCGGGACAGATGCTGTTGACGCGGATGCCGCTGGGCGCCAGCTGCTGGGCCAGGGCCTTGGCCAGACTGATCTGCCCGGCCTTCATGGCGTTGTAGGTCATCCGTCCGCCCGACTCCCGCCCGTAGATCGAGGCCGTGATCACGATGGCGCCTCCCCCGCGGCGCTTCATGTGGGGCACGGCCAGGCGCGCGGCGCGCACCGAGGGCAGCAGGGTCTGGTCGAAGGCCTCCTGCCAGTCGTCATCCCCGGTCTCGAGCAAGCCGCCCCCCCGCGCCTGCGCCACGTTGCTCACCAGCACGTCGAGGCCGCCGAAGGCGTCCACCGTCCGCTCCACCACGTCGGCGATGCCGGCCGGCGTCGTGACGTCGGCCACGACCGCCAGCACCCGGGTGTCGCTGCCGGCCCGCTCGGCCACCTCCTCGGCCGCCTGCTGGAGCCGCTCCGCCGAACGCGCGCACAGGCAGACGCGGCAACCCTCGCCCGCGAGCGCACGCGCGGCGGCAAAGCCCAGGCCGCGGCTCGAACCGGTGACAATCGCCACTTTGTCCTTCAGACCCAGATCCATCGCGTGATGATAGCCGAGACCTGCACCGACGGCCCTCGATGGCACGCGGGCCTGCCGCGGCTGCCTGCAGTGGACGTGCACGGGGTCGGTGGCCGGGAGATAATCGGCGACCGGCCGCGGGCCGGCCACGACGCGGGCCTCGCGGACCACGTCGGGCGTCGACGCCGTCATCCGCGGGGGAAGCCAGCGAGGCACGCATGAAGTGGCAGGGGCGACGGACCAGCGGCAACGTGGAGGATCGACGCGGGCGCAGGGCCGGCGTCGGCCTGCCGCTCGGCGGCGGCATCGGCGGGATCGTGCTCCTCTTGCTCTTCTCCGCGTTGACCGGGCAGAGCCCGCTCGACCTGCTGGGCAGCCTGGCGCCGTCCGAGGACGCGGGGTCCGCCCCCACCGGCGTGCCGGCCGACGATCCGCAGGCGGAGTTCATCTCGGTCGTGCTGGCCGACACCGAGGAAACCTGGGGCGCGCTCTTCGAGCAGGCCGGCGGGCGGTACGAGGCGCCGCGGCTGGTCCTCTTCACCGACGCCACGCAGACTGCCTGCGGGCTCGGCTCGTCTGCCACGGGACCGTTCTACTGCCCGGCGGATCGCAACGTCTACCTGGACCTCGGGTTCTTCCGCGACCTCGCGCAGCGGTTCGGTGCGCCGGGCGACTTCGCCCAGGCGTACGTCGTGGCCCATGAAGTGGGCCATCACATCCAGACCGTCACGGGGCTGTCAGAGCAGGTGTCTGCCGCGCGCGCACGGGCCGACGAGCGTGAGTCCAACGCCCTGTCGGTCCGCCAGGAACTGCAGGCGGACTGCTACGCGGGCGTGTGGGGGCACTACGCGGCCCAGCGGGGCCTGCTCGAGCCGGGCGACGTGGAAGAGGGCCTGACGGCAGCGGCGGCCATCGGGGACGACCGGCTGCAGCAGCAGGGTCAGGGGCGGGTGGTCCCGGAGTCGTTCACCCACGGCTCGTCGGCGCAGCGCGTCGAGTGGTTCCGCCGCGGGCTCGACGCGGGCGACCTCGACGCCTGCGACACGTTCAGCGCGGCAGGGCGCTGAGGAACGCCGCCACGGCC
>JABFRY010000374.1 GCA_013140955.1 Acidobacteriota bacterium | reverse complement strand
CCGCCACCGTGCTCGGCAGTGAGGCGCTCGCGGCCCTGCCAGAACTCGAACTCGTCGGGCACCACCCGGTAGCCGCCCCACGTGTCCGGCCGCGGCACGTCGGGTCCCGGGAATCGCTGACGCGCCGCGTCGAACGCGGCGTCCAGCGCGGCCCGGCTCTCGACCGGCGCACTCTGCGACGAGGCATGGGCCGCCAGCCGGCTTCCGAGCGGACGCGTCGCGAAATACGTGTCGGAGTCCTGCGCGCTCACGCGCTCCACGCGGCCCTCGATCCGGACCTGACGTTCGAGCGTGAGCCACAGGAACAGCAGGCTCGCCCGTCCTGTGGCGGCGATATCCCGGCCCTTGCGGCTCTCGTAGTTCGTGAAGAAGACGAAGCCGCCGTCCTCGACCCCCTTGAGCAGCACCGTCCGGAGCGACGTGCGGCCATCGCCAGCCACGGTGGCCAGCGCCATCGCCGTAGGATCGATCTCGAGCGGCTCGGCCTCCTCGAACCACCGGCCGAACTGCACGAAGGGATCGGGCGCCAGCTCACCGTCGCCGATCGGACGGCCGCGATACTCCCGTCGGCGATGGCTCAGGAGCTCGGCCGACACCGCTGAGGGCTGCCCGTCGCGATTCATGCCGCTGCCTCCACCCGAAGGTCTCCGTCGACCACCACGATCCTGGCGGCGCCGCCCTGTGCCAGCGCGCCGAAGAGCAGCATCTCCGACAGGGGCTTCTTGACGACCCGCTCCACGAGCCGCGCCATCGGCCTGGCGCCAAAGGCGCGATCGAACCCGCGGTGTGCCAGCCACTCCCGCGCCTCCGACGTCAGTTCGAGTGTGATCCCGCGCCCGGCCACGAGTGCCCGCACCTCGTCGACCTGCTTGTCGACCACCCGGGCGATTTCGGCCTGGCCGAGGCCGCCGAACGTGATGACGGCATCCAGGCGGTTGCGGAACTCTGGCGTGAAGAGGCGCTCGAGCGCGCCGCGCGAGGAGCCTCCCTGGCCGGCCTCGCCGAAGCCGAGGCGCCGATCGGACAGATCGCGCGCGCCCGCGTTGGTCGTCATGATGAGGATCACGTGGCGGAAGTCGGCCTTGCGGCCGTGGGAATCGGTGAGCGTCGCGTGGTCCATCACCTGGAGCAGGATGCCGAACATGTCCGGGTGCGCCTTTTCGATCTCGTCGAGGAGCAGCACCGCATGAGGCGACTTCCGGACGGCATCGATCAGCAGGCCGCCCTCCTCGAAGCCCACGTACCCAGGGGGCGCCCCGATGAGCCGCGACACCGCGTGCTTCTCCATGTACTCCGACATGTCGTAGCGGAGGAACTCCACACCGAGAACACGGGCGAGCTGTCGCGCCAGCTCGGTCTTCCCCACGCCCGTGGGGCCGGCGAAGAGGAAGCTGGCAATGGGCTTGTCCGGAGCCCGCAGCCCCGAACGGGCCAGTTTGATGGCCGACGCGACCTCCTCGATGGCGCCGTCCTGCCCGAAGATCACGCCGCGCAGCGCGCCATCGAGCCGGACCAGCGCGTCCCGGTCGTCGCTGCTGACGGCCTGCACGGGCACCCGGGCCATGCGTGCCACGACCTGCTCCACGAGCGCGGCGTCCACCGGCTGCGTCCGGGTCTCGGGCGAGCCGAGCTTGCGCGCCGCCCCGGCCTCGTCGATCACGTCGATGGCCTTGTCCGGCAGGTGCAGATCGCGCAGGTGGCGCGCCGACAGGGCCACGGCGGCCTCGAGAGCCTCGTCGGTATACGTCACCCCGTGGTGCGCCTCGTAGTGCGGTCGCAGTCCCTTGAGGATCTCCACCGCTTCGGCCTCCGACGGTTCCAGGACGTCGATCTTCTGGAAGCGCCGCGCGAGCGCGCGATCGCGGTCGAACGACTGCTTGGCGTCGGCGAACGTCGTGGAACCGATGCAGCGCAGGACGCCGCTGGCCAGCGCCGGCTTGAGCAGCGAGCCGGCATCCATGGCGCCGCCCGAGGCCGCCCCTGCGCCAACCAGCATGTGAATCTCGTCGATGAAGAGGATGGCGTTGGGCTCTTTGGCCAGCCGGTCCACGACCTGCTTGACGCGTTCCTCGAAATCGCCACGGTACCGGGTGCCCGCCACGAGGGCGCCGAGGTCCAGCGCGAAGACCTTCGCGTCCTTGAGCGCATCCGGCACCTCGCCCCGCTGGATGCGGAGCGCGAGGCCCTCGGCGAGTGCCGTCTTGCCGACGCCGGGCTCGCCCACGAGCAGCGGATTGTTCTTGCGGCGCCGGCACAGCACCTGGACCATCCGCTCGATCTCGGGGGCGCGGCCCACGACGGGATCGATGCCTCCAGCCGCGGCGCGCGCCACGAGGTCGGTCGCGTACGCCTCGAGCGGGTCACGCCCAGGGGGCGGGACGTCGGGGCCGTCGGCGGGCTGCCCTGTGGGCCGGTCCTCGGCGTCCGAGGCCCCGTGCGAGAGTACGCGCAGCAGGGCGAGACGCTCCACGCCCTGGTTCCGGAGGAAATAGGCGGCGTGGCTCTCCTCTTCCTGCAGCATGAAGACGAGCAGGCTGCCGCTGTCCACCTGGCGGGCGCTCGACGACACCGCGTGGAGCACGGCCTGTTGCACGACCCGATCGAATCCCAGCGTCGGCTCGGGTTCCACCGCCGCCGGCGCGGGGACCGGCGTGAAGGACTTGAGCAGGACGTCCTCGAGCTGCATCTGGAGCAGCGGCACGTGCACCCCGCACGCCGTGAGGACGCGTGCCGCCTGCGGCTCGTCGGTCATGGCGTGCAGCAGGTGCTCGAGCGCCACCGAGTCGTGGCGCCGGTCCGCCGCCAGGCGGAAGGCGCGCCGGATCGTCTCGAGCGTCTCGGGCGCGAAGGGAACGGGCGATGCGGTCAGTGGTTCAGACATGGCCAGGCCTGCAGCAACTCAACGGGACTCATCGTCGGTCTCCGGCTCCATGGTCACGAGGAGCGGGAACTCGTGCTCCTCGGCGAGCCGTTCGGTCGCGCGGACCTTCGTCTCGGCGACGTCGCGCGTGTAGACGCCGGCAAGGCCACGCCCGGCGCGGTGGACACGAAACATGATGCGCACCGCGTCGGCTCGCGGCTTCTGAAACACGGTCTCGAGCACCCAGACGACGAAGTCCTGCGTCGTGTAGTCGTCGTTGTGCAGCAGCACCCGCCACATCCGCGGCCGCTCGACCTGCTGGTCGCTGTGCGGTTCCGCCAGGGTCGAGCCGCCAGCGGTCGGGTCGGTGCTCACCTCCTCATTCTAGAACCCATCCCGGACATGACGCGGGCAATCCGTCAGGACGGTGACGAGATCCGTGTCGAACCTCCACGGCGCCGGCACCGGCTCGCGTGGTACGTGCCGGCGCAGGGACTCCACGAATGCCGCGCGCGGCACCTCCCTCGCACCCATCGACGCCAGGTGCCCCGTGGACATCTGGCAGTCCACCAGTTCGAAGTCCCACCGGGCGAGCTGTGTCACCAGCAGGGCCAGCGCCACCTTCGAGGCGTCGGTGCGGCGGCTGAACATCGATTCGCCGAAGAACATGCGCCCGAGAGCCACCCCGTACAGCCCGCCCACGAGGGTCGTACCGTCCCACACCTCGACCGAATGCGCATGCCCCCGCCGGGCGAGTTCGGCGTAGGCGTCCTGCATCTGCGCGGTGAGCCACGTCCCGTCGTCGTCCCGAGGCGCCGCACATCCGGCGAGCACCTCGCGGAACGCGCGGTCCGTCGTCACGACGAAGCGCCCGCCCCGCAGCGTCCGCCGCAGTGAGCGCGAGACGTGGAGTTCCCGCGCGTACAGCACCATCCGGGGGTCGGGACTCCACCAGAGAATGGGATCCTCTTCGCCGAACCAGGGAAAGATGCCCTGGGCGTAGGCTGCCAGGAGTCGATCCGGCGACAGGTCCGCGCCCACGGCGAGCAGGCCGTTCGGGTGCCGCAGGGCCCTGCCGACGGGCGGAAACGGGTCGTCCGGCGTCAGCCACGGCAACGACACGACGGCTCCGCTAACATCGTCACAGGCAATGACTCCCCGCGTTCGTCCCGATCTGGCGCGCCTGGCGGACATGCTGGGCCGGCCGCCCCTGACACGCTTCGCCCCGTCCCCCACAGGGTACATGCACCTTGGGCACGTGGTGAACGCCCTGTACGTCTGGGGGCTGGCGCGGGCGCTGGGCGGCCGGGTCCGCCTGCGGATGGAGGACCACGACCGCACGCGCTGCCGTCCCGTCTTCGACACGGCCATCCTCGACGATTTGGCCTGGCTCGGGTTCGAGGCCGATGAAGGGCACGCACCCGTGGACCGGCAGTCCGACGCAGGCCGCGCCTACGCGGATGCCCTCGCGAGGCTCGCCGCCACCTCCACGGTCTATCGGTGTCGGTGCTCGCGCCGCGACATCGGCGGCCATCGCTACGACGGGCGATGCCGGGCACTGGCGCTTCCCGATGCGGCCGGACTGAGCACCCGGGTCGTGCTCGGCCCGGGCGAGGAGCGGGCGCTCGACGGCCTCCTCGGTCCCCTCGTGCAGACACCGGATGCGCAGTGCGGGGACCTGCTCGTGCGGGACCGGCACGCACAGTGGACCTATCAGTTCGCGGTGACCGTCGATGACCTGCGACAGCACATCACCCTCGTCGTGCGGGGCGCCGACCTCGCCTCGTCCACGGGCCGGCAGGTCCGGCTCGCCCGATTGCTCGGACGCGGGACGGCACCGGTCTTCGTCCACCACCCCCTGCTCGCCGGCCCGCACGGCAAGAAGTTGAGCAAACGTCTGGGCGATGCCGGAATCGCCGAGCTCCGCGAGGCGGGCTACACCCCCGCACGCGTCATCGGCCTCGCGGCCGCGGAGGTCGGCCTGCAGCCGGAGCCGCAGCCGCTGGCGGCCCGTGACGTGGCGCGGCTGTTCACGGATCCGTGAGGACCAACCGTTCTGTCCTCCCGGGCCTGAGCGGCGGCGTTCTGGGATAGAATCGTCCCGCCACTGAAGGTCGTTAACGTGAGAGGGGTTCCTTGGCCGTTCGTTTGTTCGTAGGTAACTTGCCGTACAGCGCGTCGGAGGCCGAACTGCGGGCGCACTTCGCCGCGGTCGCTGAGCCATCCCACATCGTGATGCCCGTCGACCGGGAGACCGGACGACCCCGGGGCTTTGCATTCGTGGAGTTCACCGACCGCCCCATGGCGGAGGAAGCCATCCGGCGGTTCGACGGGCAGATGTTTCAAGGGCGCAATCTGGCCGTCAGTGAGGCTCGAGCCCGCGAAGACCGGCCTCCGCGTCCGCCTGGCAGCTTCGCCCCGCGTCCGGGCGGCCCCGGTGGCGCGCCGTCCTACGGCACCCGGCCCGCCGGGGGC
>JABFRY010000214.1 GCA_013140955.1 Acidobacteriota bacterium | reverse complement strand
CGTCGGTGCGCGCGGGCCTGCCGGCGATGCTCGACCATCGCCGCGACCCGGGCGCCGGTCAGCCGGGCCGCCTCCCCGTCGTGGGACGCGGCGTTCCGGCCGATCCTTCGTCCAGGAATGCCTGAACCCGTGACATCGACTCCTGTGCGAGTCGGGGGAGAATCGCTGTGAAGCTCGAGACGCAATGCCTCCACGCCGGCACCCAGCCGGATCCGGTCACCAACGCGCGCGCGATCCCCATCTACCGGACCAGTTCCTACGTCTTCAAGAGCACCGAACACGCCGCCAACCTGTTCGCGCTCCGTGAGCTGGGCAACATCTACACGCGCTTGATGAACCCCACCCAGGACGCCCTGGAGCAGCGCGTGGCTGCACTCGAAGGTGGCGCGGCGGCGCTGGCGCACGCTTCGGGCACCGCAGCCATCTTCAATTCGATCAGCAACATCTGCAGGGCCGGTGACGAGATCGTGTCCGCCAACAACCTGTACGGCGGCACGTTCACGATGTTCAACGACATCCTCCCGCAGTTCGGGATCACCGCCCGCTTCGTCGACCCGTCGAACCCCGATCACTTCGCCGCCGCGATCACGCCGAAGACCAAGGCGGTCTTCTGCGAGACGCTCTCGAATCCGGCGGGTGACATCGCCGACATCGAGGCCATCGCCCAGGTGGCGCACGCCCACGGCCTGCCGCTCATCGTGGACGCCACGTTCACGACGCCGGTGCTGCAGCGGTCGATCGACTTCGGCGCCGACATCGTGATCAACTCGCTCACCAAGTGGATGGGGGGGCATGGCACCGGCATCGGCGGCATCGTGGTGGACTCCGGCCGGTTCGACTGGAAGAGCGACAAGTTCCCCCTGATGACCGATCCGGACCCGAGCTATCACGGGGTCCGCTGGGCGCACGACCTGCCGGACATGCTCGCACCGGTGGCCTACATCATCCGGATGCGGGTCATTCCGATGCGCAACCTCGGCGCCTGCATCAGTCCCGACAACGCGTGGATGTTCCTCCAGGGCATCGAGACACTGCACCTGCGGATGGAGCGCCACTGTGCCAATGCCCGGAAGGTGGCGGCCCACCTCGAGCACCACCCGCAGGTGGAGTGGGTGCGCTACCCGGGATTGCCCGGGGACCCGGCGCACGGCCACAACCAGAAGTACCTGAACGGCATGGGCGGCGCGATGGTCGTGTTCGGCATCAAGGGCGGCGCGGCGGCCGGCACGAAGTTCATCGAGGGTCTCACGCTGTTCAGCCACCTCGCCAATGTGGGCGACGCCAAGAGCCTGGCCATCCATCCCGCGACCACGACGCACTCCCAGCTCACCGCCGAACAGCAGAAGGCCGGGGGCATCACGCCGGAACTGGTGCGTCTCTCGGTGGGCATCGAGCACATCGACGACATCCTCGAGGACGTGGACCGGGGTCTGGCCGCCGCGAAGTAGCCCGGACACCTGGACCCGTTCACCATCGCACCCGCATGACGCAGCAGGCCGCCATCTTCCCGGAGTTCGTCTTCGAAAGTGGCGTCCGGCTGCGCGACGTGCCGGTCGCGTACCACACATGGGGATCGCTCAACGCCGCCGGCGACAACGCGGTCCTCGTCTGCCACTCCCTCACCAGTACGTCCGATGCCCACGACTGGTGGCCGGCGCTGTTCGGTGAGGGGCGCGCACTCGACCCCACCCGCCACTTCGTCGTCTGCGCGAACGCCATCGGGTCGCCCTACGGCACCCTGTCGCCGCTGTCGGTGAACCCGGAGAGCGGCGAGGCGTACGGCCCCGACTTTCCGGTGCCCACCGTGCGCGACACGGTGGCCCTGCACCGGATGCTGCTCGACCGGCTCGGCGTCCGTCGCGTGCTGTACGCGATCGGCGGCTCCATGGGCGGCATGCAGGCGCTCGAATGGGCGTTCCAGGACGGGTTCGTGCAGGGCATCGTGCCCATCGGGGTGGGTGGTCGTCACTCCGCGTGGTGCATCGCCTGGAGCGAGGTGCAGCGGCAGGCCATCTACCGGGATCCGGCCTGGCGGGGCGGCCACTACCGCGCCGGGGAGGGTCCCGTGGCAGGCCTGGGCGTGGCGCGGATGATCGCGATGATCTCCTATCGGTCGTTCGCGTCGTTCGAGGACCGCTTCGGCCGCGTCCGGGGGGGCGATGACACCGCACCCTACGCGATGGAGACCTACCTCCACCACCAGGGCACCAAGCTGGTCGAGCGGTTCGATGCGAACTGCTACGTGCGCCTCACCGAGTCGATGGACACGCACGACGTGTCACGCGGCCGGGGCGAGTACCGCGAGGTGCTCGGGCGCGTCGACCAGCCGGCCCTCGTGATCGGCATCGACAGCGACGTGCTGTATCCGCTCGAGGAGCAGCGGGAACTGGCCCGCGGCATC
Organism: Acidobacteriota bacterium; assembly: GCA_013140955.1. Lineage (GTDB taxonomy): Bacteria > Acidobacteriota > Vicinamibacteria > Vicinamibacterales > UBA2999 > JABFRY01. The sequence continues at coordinate 2,939 of JABFRY010000214.1, read as the reverse complement.
CCACGCGGCGAACTCGCCGTGCTCGAGGCGCCGCACGGGCACGACTCCTTCCTCATCGAGGTGGCGACGGTCAACGAGATGGTGGTCTCGTGGCTGAAGCGGACGCTCGAACCGGTCACGGTCAACCACACGCGCTGACGGAGTGGGCGCTCCCGCCTGACTTCCGGCGGGCTCCTCTCCTCCTGCCGCTCCGGTCGGTCCTTACCGAATCGTTGCGTCAGCTTCACGCTTCCGCACACCCGGGCTGGCTACCGTTGGGTGGTCATCTTCGTCCGGTGAGTGGTCCCGCTCGTCCGGGCACCGGATGTGCGGAGTTTCAAGGGGGGGAGTTACGGAATGCGCATCAAGCAGCTTGCAGCAGTGGGTGTCGCCGGAGCCGCGGCGTTCGGCCTGTTCGGGACGGGTCTGACGACGGAGCAGACCGTCGAGGCCCAGAACGGCAACCAGGGCCGGATCGCCAAGAACGTCATCCTGTTCATCGGCGACGGCATGGGCGTGTCGACCGTCACGGCGACCCGCGTCTACTCGGTGGGCGTGGACGGCAACCTGGTCGTGGACCAGTTCCCCAACACGGCGCTCTCGCGGACCTACTCGGCCGACGCCATCACCCCGGACAGCGCGCCCACGATGACGGCGATGGTGACCGGCCGGAATACGAACGCCGGCGTGCTCGGGCTCGACGACACGACCGAGTACGACGACTTCAACGGCGACGGCGACGGCCGCGCGCTGCGGACGATGCTCGAGCAGGCCAAGCGCCTCTCCATGCGCGTGGGGGTCGTCTCCACGGCCCGCATCACGCACGCGACCCCGGCCGCGACCTACGCCCACATCAACGACCGCAACGATGAGAACGCGATCGCCCTCCAGGCGCTTCCCGGCGATGCCACCTACAACCGGCAGCTGCGCGACGGGATCGACGTGATCCTCGGCGGCGGCCGTCAGTTCTTCGTGCCGTCCACGGTCACCGACGAGGAAGGTGGTCGAGGCAGCCGTGGCGACGGGCGTGACCTCCGCGCCGAGTTCCAGGCGGCCGGCTACCAGTACGTGTGGAACAAGGCGGGCTTCGACGCCCTGCCCCGCAAGAGCCTGCCGGTCATCGGCCTCTTCGAGCGCAGCCACATGGAGTACGAGTACGACCGCCCGAGCGATGCCGGTGGCGAGCCGAGCCTCACCGATATGACCCTCAAGGCGATCGACCTGCTTCGTCGCGGCCAGTACACGTCGGGCCAGAACCGGCCAGACGTCGGCTACTTCCTGGCGGTCGAGTCCGGCCGTATCGACCACGCGCATCACGAGGGGAACGCCTTCCGGGCCCTCACCGACACCGAGGAGTTCGACGAGGCCATCGGCGCCGCCCTCCGCGCGGTGAACCTGCGCGACACGCTCGTCATCGTGTCTGCCGACCACAGCCACGTGTTCAACATCGCCGGTTACCCGATGCGCCCGCTGAACGAGCTGCCCTACCCGGTGGCGTCGTTCGACCCGGGCTTCGCGGCACCCGCCGGCAACGGCATCCTCGACCTCGTCTACGACGTGGACGGCAACAGCCACGTGTCCCCGAGCACCGACGCCAACGGCGTGCCCTACACGGTGCTGGGCTACCTGAACGGCCCCGGCTATCGGTCCGGTGTCCGCGTCGACCCGCGCGTCGACCAGTTCCCCGGCCGTGGCGGGGCGATTCCGGACGGTCCCGCCCACGAGGCGTACTTCCAGGAGTCGGCCGTCCCGATGGGGTCCGAGACGCACTCGGGTGAGGAAGTGGCGATCTACGCGGTGGGCCCCGGCGCCGAGATGGTGAAGGGCACCGTGAAGAACACCTTCATCTACCGCGTGATGGCCAAGGCCCTCGGGCTGTAGCGCGCGTCGCGCATTCGGGCACGACAGGCGGAATCGGCCGTCCCCGGCCGGTTCCGCCTGCGTCTGTACGGCAACGCGCGAAGCGTCTGGAGAGACACATGACGAGCAGAACGATCGTGGCCGCCATCGTGGCGGCGGGCGGGCTGGGCAGCGCCCTCTGGCTGGGGGTCCTGATGGGCAGGGAACAGCCAAGGGCGGGCGACTCCCTGGCACTCGATCCCACGGGATTCGTCGAGCCGGCGCGCAACTCGCCCGCGCCCCCAGAGATTCCCGATCCGCCAGCGCTGCCTCCACACGCGGAGACGCTTCCGCCGCTCACGTTCCGCATTGTGACCGCGGCGACCGATGATGCCCCCGCCACGCCCGCCGGAGCGACCGTGCGGTCCTCGCAGCGCGTGGCCCGGACGCGCGACCGTGTCTGGCTGGCGTCCGACAACATCGAGAAGGAGTGGTTGTTCCGCCGCAATCCGGTGGACCCGCGGCGGGTGAGCGGCTACCTCACCGACCACGCGACGAAGACGATCCTCGTCTACGACGAGACGGACCTGCGCATCACGCAGGGGCTGCGTGGCTGGCTCGACGTGGTGACGATGCGTATCGACCCGGCGCAGGTGGACGCGCTCCCGGCAGGGCAAGGCTCGGCGCACGTCGCGGGGTGGTCGTTCATGCACCACGCCGCCACGGCGCCCGACGCGCCGCTCGAGGAGATCTGGTGGAGCGACGAGCTCCTGCTGCCGCAGCGGTTCGTCCTGCACGAGTCCGGCCGGCGGGTCACGTCCACGATCGAGCAGCTCACCACGGGCGTTGACGACGGGATGCTGCGGGACCCGGACGAGCGCTTCCCGGACTACCGGATGCTCGAGCTGGCCGACGCGCGCGAGTCCATGCACTGAGCACCCCTGCGCCGGGCCCGCCCACGCACGGGCGGCCGGTGCTCCCCGCGATGCGGTTCCTGGAGGCGCCTGCCCGCTCTCGACCCGGGGCGTGCCAGGTCGCCACCGCGGCAGGACGCCGAGCCCGCAGGGTGCCCCGCTCTGACGTCAGCGGCGTGGCCGGGGCGGTTCGAACCGGGGCAGGGG
>JABFRY010000427.1 GCA_013140955.1 Acidobacteriota bacterium | reverse complement strand
GCTCGTGGCCGTCATGGTGCTGCTGCCGCTCATCCAGCAGCACCATGACGGCCACGAGCAGGAGCAGTTCGAGAGACATGGGCAGGGGTCCCTGTCGTTACGGTCCTAGCGGCGCGGCGGAGTCGACTCGTCCTCCCCGCCCTCGGCAATCGACTCGCGCATGGAGGAGTCGGCCTGGATGTTCTTCATCCGGTAGTAGTCCATGATGCCGAGATTGCCCTGCCGGAAGGCCTCGGCCATGGCGCGCGGCACCTCGGCTTCGGCCTCGACGACACGGGCCCGCATCTCCTGTTCGAGCGCCACGGCCATGGCGCGACGCTCCTCGGCCTTGGCCTGGGCGATCTGCTTGTCCGCGTTGGCCTGGTCGATCTGCAGCTTCGCACCGATGTTGTCGCCCACGTCCACGTCGGCGATGTCGATCGACAGGATCTCGTACGCGGTGCCGGCGTCGAGGCCGCGGCTGAGGATGTTCTTCGAGATGTGATCCGGGTTCTCGAGCACGTCCTTGTGCGTCTGGGCCGAGCCGATGGTGCTGACCATGCCCTCGCCGACACGGGCGATGATGGTCTCCTCGCCGGCACCGCCCACCAGGCGATCGATGTTCGTCCGCACGGTGACCCGCGACACGGCAATCAGCTGGATCCCGTCCTTCGCCACGGCGGCGATCCGGGCCGTGTTGATGACCTTGGGAATTACCGACATCTTCACCGCCTCGAGCACGTCGCGGCCGGCCAGGTCGATGGCGGCCGCACGCTTGAAGGGCATCTCGATGTTGGCCTTGTCGGCGGAGATCAAGGCGTTGACCACGCGCACCACGTTCCCGCCAGCCAGGTAGTGCGCCTCCAGGTCGTCGATCGAGATCTGCAGCCCCGCCTTCACGGCGCTGATCCGGGCGGTGACGATGGTGGCCGGGGGCACCCGGCGCAACCGCATGCCCACGAGTGTCATCAGCCCCACATAGGCGCCCGACGACCAGGCCGCGATCCAGAGGGGCACGGGCACCAGGTACAGCACCACGACCAGCAGGACGAGGATGGGAATGAGGAGGCCGAAGGCGCCAAGGGCGGCGGGGTCGAGTTCAGGCATGGTTGTCCTCCTGGTGTAGTGGCGCGCGATGGACGACCACCCGGTTCCCGTCCACGCGAATGACCTCGACGGGGGTGCCGGCCTCGATGAACCCGCCCTCCGAGACGACGTCCACGCGGACGCCGTCGATGTCGGCAATGCCCGCTGGGCGGAGAGGCGAGAGCGTCGTGCCCGACCGTCCCAGCCAGCGCCTGTCGCTCTCGGGAGCCGACACCCAGCCCAGCCCGGCCGCCATGCCCGTCTCGAGCACGAGCTGCCGGCCGAACGGCAGGTGTGGCAGGAGGCGCATCAGCGCCAGCGCCCCCGCCAGGGCCAGCAGCACGGAGATCGCCACGCGCCCGAGCGCACTGACGAGCACCGCGAGCGTAGCCCCTTCCCCCACGAGCGTCATCCCCAGACCGGCCACGACCGCGAGTACGCCCGCCAGCCCCGCGACGGTCGTGCCGGGAATCACGAACACCTCGAGCATCAGCAGCACGAACCCGCCGCCAATCAGCAGCAGCTCCTCCCAGCCGGCGAGCTGGACGAGCCAGTGGCCCCAGAAGAAGAGCCCGAGCGCCAGCAGACCCACCGTGCCTGGCACGGCGAACCCCGGTGTCCGGATCTCGACGAGGATGCCGAGCAGCCCTACCGTCATGAGGAGGGAGCTGACCACGGGGTTGGTGAGAAACCGCACCAATCCCTCCGCCCAGCTCTGCCCGACACGCTGCACCGCCGCATTCGACACCCCGGCCGCCTCGAGCGCCAGTTCCACCGTCTCCGCCGTCAGGTCGGCCACCCCGAGCTCGAGGGCCTGGGAGGTGGTGAGCGTGAGGAGCTTTCCGCTGGCAATGACGCCCTCGATTTCGACGTCGGCATCCACCATGGCTTCGGCAATCCGCGGGGGACGGTTCCTGGCCTCGGCCGTGGCGCGGAACTCGGTGCGGACGTAGGACACCGACTTCTCGTCGGCCGGCTGGCTCTCGCCCGTGGCACCGCCGACGACGGGTGCCGCCGCGCCGATGGTGCCCCCCTCGACCATGATCACCGTGTTGCAGGCCAGGGCGATGAGCGCGCCGGCGGAGATGGCCCGCTGATTGACGAACGCAATGGTCCGGACCGGCGAACGCAGCAGCGCGTCGCGCATGGCGACGGCGGCGTCCACGCGACCTCCGAAGGTGTTGATGTCGAGCACGACGGCCGCCGCCCCGGCCTCGCTGGCCTCGCGCAGGGCCCGCGCCAGGAAGGGCGCCAGGCCCAGATCGATCGTGCCCTCGATGGCCACGACGTAGACCACGGGGGACGAGGCCTGCGCCGCGACCGGCGGCGCGGTCCACAGCGCCGCAGCGCCCTGCAGCACCAGGGCACAGGCCGCGAGCATCCCGCCGGTACGCCACCGTGTCATGTTGCCGTCCTCTTGAAGTGGAACGCGCGCGTCGGGTGGAAGGAGCAGCCCCCGTCAGGCGAGGCGCACCTCGCGCCCAGTCCCGCTCGCCGCGCCGCCGGGGTCATCGTATCAGGGGAACACGCCAAGACCGGGTGCTACCGTACGCTCCGCCCTGGGCCGGAGGCATGCGCCTCATCGGTCAGCACTCGTGCGGAACTCGACGTGGGCTGGCGTGTGGATGCGACAGCCTCGACCGCAGCCGAGGCGCAGAGACGGACTCCGTGTGACGCGAGCAGGCCGACACGCTGTGCCGTGACACCGCCGGCGATGGCGCCCGTGAGGGCGCGGTCACCGGCGGTGCCTCGTGGTCGCCGGCGCTACCTAGACGGCGTACTTGCCCGTGCTCGGCCCGATCTTCTCCACGTCCACGCCGGCAATCTCGGCGAGGTTGAGGAGGAAGTTGGCGGCCGGCTGGCGGTCGGGCACGGCAATGTGCCGATTGCCCTGCAGCCGGCCGTTGGCGCCACCGATGGCCACGGCGGCCGGGTTGAACCGGTCGTGCTGGTTGCCGTTGCTCATGCCGCTGCCGTAGTAGAGCAGCACGTGGTCGAGCATCGAGCCGTCGCCGTCCGGCGTGTCGCGCAGCTTCCCGAGGAAGGCCGCGAGCTGCGCCGTCTGGTAGGTCACGATGCGGCTGTACTTCTCCATCTGCTCGGGCACGTTGCCGTGGTGCGAGCAGGTGTGATGCGACTCCGGCACGCCGATGAACGGATAGCCGCGGTTGCTCGCTTCGACGCCGGTGAGGAACGTGAACACGCGCGAGATGTCGCCCTGGAAGGCCAGGTGCATCAGGTCGTAGGTGAGCGTCATGTGCTCCTCGAACGACGCGGGGATGCCGCTCGGCGCCGTGGGCACGTCGATGTCGAGCTCGCTTCTGGCCATCACCTGCTGGATGCGGCGCTCCACCTCGCGCACGTTGTCGAGGTACGAGCCCAGGATGCGGCGATCGCTCGGGCCGAGCGTGGTGCGCAGGCGCGACACCTCCCCGGTGATCGAGTCGAGCATGCTCTGCTTGTAGGTGAGCCGCGCCAGGCGCTGCGCGGTGGTGCCGGTCTCGCCGAACATCCGCTCGAAGGTGACGCGGGGATTGATCTCGACCGGCAGCGACTGCGTCTCGCTCTTCCACGCCATGCTGTTGAAGTACAGGCAGGAGAAGCCGTCGCACGCACCGATCGACGTGCCCATGTCCTCGGTACCCACTTCGAGCGACGGAAGCGGCGTGTCCTGGCCGATGTGATCCGCGATGTACTGGTCGAGCGACTTGCCCGACTGGATGGGCTGCCCCTGGGCGCCCACCGCGCCCAGGCCGTTGAGCCAGCCGCAGCTCGCGCCGAGGTGCGGCCCCGGCGTGCCGGAGCCGGTCATGCCGCTCACGGTGAGCAGCTGCTGGCGGAAGGGCTCGAGCGGCTTCATCACCGGGGTGAAGGTGAAGTCGGCCCCCACCTCCTTGGGATGCCACAGGTCCGGAAGCACGCCGTTGGGCACGTACACCGCGCCGAAGCGCAGCTGCGGCCGGGCCGCCGTGAGCGACTGCGCCGTGAGCGACGGCACCATGGCATCGAGCAGCGGCAGCGAGAGGGCGATGCCGGTGCCCTTCAGGAACGTGCGGCGCGACAGGTGCTTCCTCGTATTGAACATGGCTACTCCGCTGGCTTCACACGATTCTGGAACGGCCGGCTCTCGACGATGCCCATCAGGATGGACATGAACCGGTAGTCGTCGCGGGCCGCGCCGGCCACGATGCGCCGCACCACGGGCATGTCGCCCGCCTGCAGGCCCCGGCCGAGCGCGTAGGTCAGCATCTTCTCCGTCAGCGTCCCGACGAACACGTGCGGTCGGGCCAGCAGGCCCTCCCGCAGCTCCGCCGGCCCGTTCACCGGCGTGCCGTCGGCCAGCACGCCGCTGGCGTCCACGGGACCTCCAGCCTCCGTCGTGTCGCGCCACTGCCCCACGGCATCGAAGTTCTCGAGGGCAAAGCCCATCGGATCGATGCTCCGGTGGCACGAAGCGCAGACGGGGTTGGCGCGGTGCGCCTCGAGCCGCTCGCGCACCGACTTCGGCTGGGTGTCGCCGCCGTTCTCGGCCAGCGCCGGCACGTTGGGCGGCGGCAGCGGCGGCGGCGTGTTGAGCAGGTTGGTGAGCAGCCACTTGCCGCGGAACACCGGCGAGGTGCGCGTCGCCACCGAGGTGAGCGACAGGATGCTGCCGTGCCCGAGCAGGCCGCGCCGGTTGGGGTCGGTGATGGTCACGCGGCGAAACGCCGACCCGTAGACGTTCGGGATGCCGTAGTGGCGGGCCAGCCGCTCGTCCACGAACGTGTAGTCGGCGCTCAGCAGCTCGAGGGCGCTGCGGTTGCCGCGGACGACGGCATCGAACAGGAGCTGCGTCTCGCGCTGCATCGCGGTCCGCAGGTTGTGGTCGAAGGTCGGAAACTGGAGCAGGTCGGGCACCGTGCGCTCGAGATTACGCAGGGCCAGCCACTGGTCCGGGAAGTTCGTCGTGAGCGCCGTGGCTCGTTCGTCGGCGAGCATCCGACGCACCTGCTGCTGCAGCACCCCCGGTGCCCGCAGCCGGCCGGCGACGGCGAGGTCGAGCAGTTCCTCATCGGGAATGCTGCTCCACAGGAAGAAGGACAGGCGCGAGGCCAGCTCGATGTCGGTGACCGGGTGCGGCTCGGCCGCCGTCGCCGCGGGCGGGTCCTGCTCGGCCCGGAAGAGGAACGACGGGCTCGCGAGGATGCGCGGCAGGGCCGACCGGATGCCGGCGTCGAAGCTCCCACCATCTTCCCGGCCCAGCGCGTAGAACGGCATCACGTCGGCCACGTCCGCCG
>JABFRY010000198.1 GCA_013140955.1 Acidobacteriota bacterium | reverse complement strand
GCCGACTTGCGAGCGACGCGACGGCGTCAGTCTGGAAAGCGGTGCGAAGAGCACCGCTTTCCCGCGTCGTCGAGCCGGAGGCCCGATTGGACGGGCGCCCCCGCACCGCACGCGACGACAGGAGGCGCCGCGGTCGGTCGGAGCCAGGCGCCCGGCCGGCTACGGTCGCTCGACCAGTTCCACGAGCAGGCCGTCCGGGCTGCGCACAAGCGCGCCGGTTCGGCCGTCGCCCAGGTCCACGATGCCGTCGCCGGGGGTTTCAACCGCGATGCCCGCCGCCCGCATCTGCTCGAGCAGGGCCGGCAGCCCCTCGACCTGCAGCGACAGGGCCGACGCGCCCGGATCCTGCACGGCCGGTGTGCGCTTCGTCCGTTCGATCCCTTCGAACTCCCAGAAGAACCACACGTTGGTCGATCCGGGCGGCTGCGTGCGCGTGGTCCTGGCCACCGCGTCCGGCGTGCCCTCGAGGGCGAGTACGGCATCGGTGACGCCCGGGTTGGTGTCGCCGGCCTCATAGCCGAGGATGTCGCGGTAGAAGGCCAGCGACCGCGCGGTGTCTTCGAGCGCCAGCGACGAGCGGGCGTTGTAGACGTTGCTCGACTCGGGCACGTCGGTCTCGACGGGGTTGCCCGACTGCACGAACTCGAACACGAACCCGTCCGGGTCGCGCATCATGACGGCCCGCGTGTCGTTGGCGGGGCGCTGCGTGTAGACGGGCCCGCCGCCCACCGTATCCACCACGATGCCCTTGTCGCGCACGGCGGCAAAGGCCTTCTCGATGTCGCGCACCTGGATCGAGAAGCGCGTCACGCCCGGGTCGTAGAGCCGCTGCGTGAAGGCCTGTCCCTCGATGCCGTCGAACTCCACGAGCATGAACGACATCTCGGAGCCGGGAATGGCGAAGGTGGCGGCGCGCGCCGTGGCGCCCGGAGCCTCGGCCTGTGCGCGGCTGAGGAGCGCCGAGCCGGTGAGGGGCGCGGGCGGGGACACCAGCTCGAACCCGATGGCGTCACGGTAGAACGGCACCGAGCGCTCGACGTCGTCGACCACGTGCACGAGCGCGAGCGGCTGAACCATGCGTCCCACGACAGGGGCCGCGGCCTCCGCGGGTGCGGCGGCTTCTTCGGGCGCTGGCGCTGCGCCTCCACAGCCCGTCACCATCACGACTGCCAGTGCGCTCGCGCCGAGGCCTCGCAGGGCCGTCAGGAATCCGTGTGTCACAGTGTTCGCTCCTTGCGTCAGTGGACGGGCAGGACGCCCGCTCAGGTCGTCGTTCTTCGAAGGCTGGTCGGACGCGGCCGCATGGCCGGCTGCCGTCTCGTGGATGGCGCGGACGGACCGGGCCGCAGGCCGGCCCGTCCGTGCCTCTCGCGTTCTGGCTACTAGCGCTTGTCGACGACGACCTTGCCGCCGAGGATGGTCACCTTGTTCGTCAGCAACCCGTAGATGTTCTCCGTGGGATTGCCGGACAGGAGGATGATGTCGGCCTGCTTGCCGGGCTGCAGCGTGCCGATCTCGTTCTCGAGGCCCACGAACTTCGCCGAGTTGGGTCCCATGATCTGGAAGATGTCGCGCATCGAGAACACGATGCTGAACGACTTCAGCTCGTGCTCGAGCACGACCAGGTCGTCGTAGTTCTGGTCGGTCGAGAACGCCATCGTCGTGTGCGCGGGATCGGCATCCCAGATGCGGCGGGCATTGACGATCGTGTAGCCGCCCTCGGTGCCGGTGGCGCGGCCCTTCGCATCACGGTTGGCGCCGGCCAGTGCTTCCGGCCAGGCCTTGCCGTCACGGAAGCGGGGCATGTTGTCCTTGGGGAACTGCACGGGCGCGGGCGCGGGCGACAGGCGGTCGATGATCGGCGCGCCGAAGGCGATGAGGCCCGAGACGATGCCACCGCTCTGGGCGACCACGGACGCCTGATCGAAACTGGTCCAATCCTTGTTCGGCAGGTGGACCAGACGCGTCACGCCGGCCTCGGCCGCGGCCACCATCGCCGTGCTGCTCACGGCGTGGACATTGACCTGCACGCCCACCTTCTTGCCCTCGTCCACGATGGCCTTGAGCACCTCGATCTCCGACTGCGGCGGGGCAGGCTCGGGCGTCACGGCGATCTCGCCGGTGTGCATCACGCCCATCTGCGCCATCTCGCGCACGATGGCCCGCGCCTGGTCGGGGGTCGTGTTCCGGAAATTGATGCTGTTGGACGGAATGACGCGCGGGCCGAGCACGGTGCCGCTCGAGATGCGGCGGCTCAGTTCGAGGTTCTGCGCGCCCTGCCCTCCGCCGTTCAGGATCGTCGTGTAGCCGGCCTCGAGCAGCGACCGCATCTGCGGCGCGAAGTCTTCGCTGTCCCGGATGTGCTTGTGGCTGTCGATGAAGCCGGCCATGGCCGTCATCCCGGCACCGTTGATGACCTGCCCGACGGTCTGGGCGGGTGCGCCCGCCGACACCGAAGTGATGCGTCCACCCTGCACCACGATCGAGCCGTTCTCGATGACCTGATCCGGGGTGACGACGATGCGGGCGTTGGTGATCGTCAGGTCCTGGGCCTGTGCCGGCGCGGCCATCGCCAGTCCCGCCGCCACACACGCCGCCATGAGTACATGTCGCTTCATCTCGCTTGACCTCCAGTTCACGCGTCTCGTGCCGTTGCTCGGCGCGGTCGCGGGACGCGACGCACGCAGCTCGGACACCCCGTCATGTTCGTCCCACCGCAGCCGTCCCGCGTGCAGGCGGCCGGCGGCTGGCAGACGTCCCGCCGCCTCTCGCGGCGCGGGGAAATACATGGTCTCGGCGCCGCCCATGACCGACGCGATCGGGATGTCGGACATCCTGGTCACGTCCACGAGCGCGGGGTTGCGGCCGGGCAGATAGTGTGGCACATCCGGCCCGGCCGGGCCGATGCCGGCGCGCCGCTCCCTACCTCTCGCCGCGGGGGCGCCGCTCGAGGCGCATGGCCAGATGGGTCTGGCGCTCCAGGAGGAGGCGTTCGAGCCGCAGCCGCTCGGCGGCGTCCGGGGCCTGCGCCACGGCCTCCCGCAGACGGGCCACCTCCTTGAGCAGTTCCACCTCGATGGGCACGCAGTCGGCGCTCTTCAGGACGGAGTACGCCATGCGAAGGTCGGCCGGCGCGCTGAAGTAGGTGTCGAGGTCGAGCGGCTGGCCGGCATTGGGCAGGTTGTCGAACTCGCCCCGGGCCACCGCCTCGTTGATTCGGCTCTCGGCCAGCTTGCTGAACGGCACGGCGTCCTCCTCACACGCGGGACGGGCTACTGCCCGCCCGCCTGCTGATCGATGAGTTCGATCCGCGTGCCCCACGGGTCGATGACGAACGCCAGGGCGGTGGTGCCATTGGGCTGCAGCGTGTAGGGCTGGTCCACCCGCACGTCCAGGGCCTCGAGCCGCTTCATGAACGCTTCGAGATTGGTCACGCTGAACGCCACGTGGTCGAGCGCGCGCCCTTTCGTGGCCTGCGTGGCCGCGTCGGCGCCGCCGAAGGTGAGGTTCATCGTGGTGGTGGCGGCGGTGATATCGGCCGCGTCGAAGTTGCCCCGCTTGCCGGGCGCCGCCCCGAACACCCCGGCGTACCACGCCTGCATCTTGAGCGGCTCCGTGTTGAAGAAGTGCACGTGATGGCCCCGAATGGGCTGCGTGAGGTTGGGATCCTGCAGGATCTCGACGCGCACGCCCGAGGGCGAGGTGAGCCACCGCTGGCCGGGGAAACCACCCGCCTCCACGGTGAGCCCGGCGCCGCGAAAGCGCGTCTCGCCCGCCTGGATGTCCGGCACCTGGAAGCCGATGTGGCCGATGAGCGACCCTTCGGTGCCCCCGGATCCCTGTCCGCGACGCACCGTGACGTTCATGTCCGGGAACGTCACGATGGCGAACCCGCCGTCGCCGACCGTCCGGCTGCTCCCACCGAGCATGGTCCAGAACGCCAGCTCGCGGTCGAACTCCGCCACCTCGAGGGACACGTGATTGAAGGCGACGCCCAGCCCGTTGCGCCGAGGCGCTTCGCCCTGGGCACTGGCCGTCCCGGCCGCCCCCGCGACCAGTGCCGCCACGAGCACGGCCACCAGCGCCACCTTCACGCAGACCCTGCTGACATGTACCACGGTCGTCCTCGTCTCGTCTGGATCCCGGCGGGAGCGCCAGGAAGGTTGCCGTTACTCACCGCATGATACAAGGCCGCGGGTCAGACGAGCGGTGTGGCGAAGTGGTCGTGGGGAGCGCGTGGGGAAGGAGCAGGCGGACAGCACAGGCAGGGAGCGGGGGCAGGGAGAGCGGACGGGCGGGAGCGCTGCGGGAGTGGAGCGCTGCGGGAGTGGAACGCTGCCGGACGCGGAGGAGGCGGGGTGACGGCGTCGAGCCGTCCTCCCGTCATCCCCCGCATCCCGATCATCGATGTGCCATCCAGCCTGGGCGGCGCCCGGGAGCTGGTGGCACGCGCCACGCGGCCATGTCGCTAGGACGCGGCCGGTGGCGGCGCGGAAACGCGAATGAGCAGGCCGTTCGGGTCGCGAATCCACGAGAACCGCGCGTCGGGCGCGAGCATCTCAGAGGCCTCGCCCTGGCCGATCGTCCCGCCACTGGCCTTGATGCGCTCGATGGTGGCCGGGAAGTCCTCCACGGTCATCGTGAAGATGGGACCACCCGGATCCTGCACGCGGTGCCGCACCGGATCCTGGTCTGCGCCGGTGAACTCCTGGAAGTTCAGCATGACCTCGGTGCCCGGGAACGTGCCGCGCGCCGTGCGCATCGTGGCGAGCGCCGCGTTGTCGAACAGCTTGACGACACGCTCGGTGGTCGCGTTGGCAGCCGCGGGCGTCTCCATCCCCATGCCGAACGCTTGGTTGTAGAAGGCCACGGTCTGGTCGAGACTGGCCACCGACAGGTAGATCGCGACGGTGCCGATGGGCGTCTCGATGGTGTCGTTCTGGACGAACTCGACGATGAACCCATCGGCGTCCTGGACCATCACGGCGCGGTTCACGCCGTCGGGACGCTCGGTGACCACGGGCGCATCACCCTCCGACAGCACCTCGAGACCGAGGCCCTTCGCCGAGGCGAGCAGGCCGTTGAGGTCCTTCACCTGCATGGCCAGCATGATCTCGCCCGGGTCCTGGATGCGCGGATGCTGCGGCTGCAGCGGGACGCCCGACACCTCCACGAGTTCCATCGAGAACCCGCCGCCCGGTGTCTGCAGGACGACCGTGTGCATCATCGCGCCTTCGTCGGCCACGATGGGCGTCGGCGACGGGCCGCCGCTGTCGCGCACCGTCTCCATGCCGAGCACGCCCTGATGGAACGCCAGGGAGCGGTCCATGTCCTCGATGTTGAGGTGCAGGATGCTGAC
>JABFRY010000344.1 GCA_013140955.1 Acidobacteriota bacterium | reverse complement strand
CCCGGGCACTATCAGATCGCGCGCGGCATCCTGCGGTTCCGGCCTCTGCCGGCGGGGCAGGGCGCGCGCCCGGCGGGGGGAGCCGTGTCCCCTGGCCCCGGGGCGTCTCCGTACGTGCTGCTCGTACCGCCGTGCGTGGCCGCAGCCGAGCGGCTGGCGTGGCTGGCGGAGGTGGCCGCCTGACGGCATGCCGACATGCGCGTCGGCCGGCCGCGCACGCTGCGTGGTGTGACCGACGGAACCGCGCGATTTCTCACGGGGTGTGCGCACGCCGCACGCGCCGCGACGTGGCAAGCCGCTTGCCTGATCACGGCTGGACCTGACCGTTCCCAAGGAGCTGAGAGTGGCCCATACCAACGTCGCAGACGCCGACGGCCGGCAACCGCTGCCGCTGCCGCGCGTGATGCATCTGAACCTGACGAACGCCTGCAACCTCAATTGCCGCATCTGCCGGCCCGAGGATTTTCGCTATACCGCCACGTACCTCGATCGCCCGGTGATCGAACGGGTCGTGGAGGAGGCATTCGACTCGCTGGTGGAGCTTCGCCTCGACTCCTCGGGGGAGCTGCTGATGGCGAAGGACCTGCCGTACGTCCTCGAGGAGGCCACCCGGCGCAACATCGCCACGAAAATCTGCACCAACGGGATCCTGCTCGGCGACGAAGAGGCGGAGATGATCTGCCGGTCGTCCATTACGAACGTGCAGATCTCGCTCGACAGCCCGGACAAGGACACGCTCGAGTGGATCCGCACCCGCGCCAAGTTCGAGAAGGTGCTCCAGGGGGCCGAGACGCTCGTGAAGTGGCGCCGGCAGCTGGGCAACACGCGCCTGCGCATCAACTTCCACGGCGCGGTGCTGCGCCAGAACCTCGACCAGCTGCCGGATCTGATCCGCCTCGCCAAGCAGGTGGGCGTGGACGACGTGAGCGTGGCCTACGGCTTCATCCACGCCTACATGGACCCGGAATGGGCGGTGTTCTGGGAGAAGGACCGCTATCGGGACGTGCTGCGCGAGGTGCGGTGGGTGGCCGAGGATCTGGGCGTGGGCTTCAACGCGCCGCCCGACTTCGGACAGCTCACGGCGGCGAGCCGCCGGTGCGACTTCCTCTTCCAGCAGACTTACATCAACCCGAACGGCAAGGTGGCGCCCTGCTGCATCGGCCCCAACGGGGTCACCGGTGATCTCCACGACCAGTCGCTCTCCGAGATCTGGCACGGCGAGACCTACCAGTCGTTCCGCGACACCTACCAGTCGGACGCGCCGGCGTTCGACAAGTGCGGCGCGTGCTACATCATGCAGGGCTGGAGCCCCGACGACTACAAGCCGCACTTCCACCCGGTGCACTGGCCGTACGTGATGGCGCGGCTGCAGGGCGACGAGGCGGCCAAGGCGTTCAACGGCGCACCGGTGACGCTGTTCCGCAAGCAGGACGGCCGGACCGAAGCCGTCGTGATGCGCTACGGACAGATGCCGACCCTCGACGGCCGCCGCCTGCTGGTGTTCGGTGCGGGCGACGGCGGGCGCCAGGCGCTCGACATCCTGGGCCAGGCGGGGATGGGGGCGCAGGTGGTTGGCGTGTGCGACAACGACCCGGCCAAGGCGGGGCACGACTTCGAAGGCTTCGTGGTGTCGCGGTTCGAGGACGTGCCCGCCGACGGTTTCGACTACGTCGTCATTGCCTCCTCGTTCGGCGCGAGGGACATCGCGGCGCAGCTGCAGGCCGCCGGCCTGCGCAACCGGCACCAGTACGGCACGATGGCCTTCGTCTCGGCGAACGTCCTCGGCCGGAAGGCGGCGTGAATCCGCCGTCGCCCGCGCTCGTCGGCGCCGTGCACGTGGACGAGGACTGGCTCCGCGCCGTTGCGGCCGCCACGTCGCTCGTCCCGATGCGCATCCTGCCAGGTCGCCTGCAGCGCGCGCCCGATGGGGCACAGGATCTGTTCTTCGCCAGCGACACCGGCCGCATCGTCAGCTATCTCTTCCGGCCGCCGGACGGCGCCGTGCTCGAGGACGGACGCCCCCTCACCAGGGCCTTCCACATCGACGAGGTCCACGCCGGCTGCTACATGGTCTGCCGGGACCAGGTCCGGTTCCGGCCATCGGATGATTCCGACCCGCGGGACAGCGGCCGGGAGTATGTCGTGCTCGTCCCCCCGTGCGTGCGCGACGCCGAGGCGCACAGCATCGCCGACATTCGCCGGCTTCAGCTCTGAGCCGGCTCTGAGCCGGCTCTGAGCCGGGCCCTCGACGACCCCCAACACGCGCTCCAGGACGCCCCGTGAGGCCTCGCCGCGCGCCACCCGCCGGCGAGGACGTGCCGTGCGGGGCCAAGATGCCGCGGGCGTGAGGCCTCGCCGTGGCCCTTGCGTGGGGCCCGGCGTGCGGCAGGGGGTCAGGACGCCGAGCGGGTCAGCCGGAAGAACGCGCTGATGGTGGTGAGGTCGCCCTCGGACAGACCCGCGAACTCCGGCCGGAGGCGCGGGCGCAGGTCGTTGAGGTAGGCGGGGTCCGCGAACATGTTGCCGTGCATCGCCACGGCGAATCCCGCACTCTCGAAGGCCCGCACGTAGTCCGACGCCCGCCACTGGGCGCCACACTCGCACGCGCAGCCCCGGCGCAGGGTCTCGAAGGCCTGCTCGTCGAGCGTCAGGTACTCGAGCGGGCGGTCGAAGCTCCGGTGGTCGCGGAGATCCACCTGGTGGAGGCCCGTGCCGCCCGGGGCCGTGACGGCCGCGAGGTTGGTCACGGTGGCGCCCAGGTCCTCGATGTGCTCGAGGACGGCGTTGCTCACCACGACGTCGAAGATGCCGCCCACCGTCGTGAGCTGTTCGGCTCCGACCGCGTGGCAGGCCACCGCCGGTGCGAATGCGCTGGCAGCCAGCACGGCGTCGAGTGGACCGGTGCGCAGATCGGTCCGGGAGGCGATGGCCTCGCGCATGGCGGTGAAGAGCGCCGGGTGGAACGCGGGATCCCAGGGGGGCAGGAAGCGATCGGCGACCGCGACATCCGCGCCCGCGCAGGCGAGCAGCACCGGCGTCCCCAGGGTGGGACCGGGGCCGAGTTCGAGCAGGCGTCGGCCCGCCAGGGGCTGGGTGTCGGTCTCGGCGAGCAGGCCGGGCACCTGGCGCATCCATCCCAGGTAGCCGTCGGCGACCTGCACGGCGTAGGTGACCGCGGAGGCGATGGCGGCGGCGCTGCTGTCCTGCTTGCGGAAGTTCCACGGAATCGTAGCCATGTCCCGTTTGTCGGTCGTTTCGGGCGCGGCCACAGGGGTACCGCACGGCGCGCGGGTTCCGGGGATGGTCGTTCCGGGGGCTTCGGCCGAAAGAAACAAGCGTGGGAGGTTGGCCATGACGGCTCCGGCGCGGGCCGACGCGCAGACACAGGAGGGACGCACCGACGTCGTGGCGCCGGTGTTCATCGTGGGCTGCGGGCGTTCGGGGACCACGATGCTGTTCGACCTCCTGGCCCAGCATCCAGACCTGGTCCGCACGACCGGGTACCCCGACGGCGAGGACCACGCGGGCTGGATCGAGCACGGACAGTGCGCGATGGCGGGCATCGGCAACGTGCATTCCAACCACTACGGCTCCGGCATCACGGGCGGCGGGTGCTGCCTGCACCTCACGGCGGACGACGCGTCGCCCGCGGTCGTGGACGCCATGCGGCGCTACTACGCCACCACCGTCCTGCACGACGCCCCTGCGCGGCGAGTGCTCAACAAGCAGCCGCACCTGTCCAACAAGCTGGGCTACCTGCTGCGCATCTTCCCCGATGCGCGCATCGTGCACGTGATCCGCGACTGCGAACCGGTGGTGGCGAGCTGGGTCGACATCATGGGCGAGCATCCCACCCTGGTGGCCTACCTGCCCGACGAGCCGCACCCCTGCTTCTGGCTGTTTCCCCGTCCGGAGGAGGGCCCCGCGCGGTCGGCCCTCGGCCGCGACCCGCGTTTCTCGATCCGCGACGGCGGGGCCGCGCTGTGGACGGAGTACTGGTGCCGCGTGAACGCCGGCATCGACGCGCAGCTCGCGGGGCGTGAGGCGCAGCGACGGGTCGTGCGCTACGAAGACCTGGTGACGTCGCCGACGCACACACTGGCCGGCCTGACGGCCTTCTGCGGGCTCGCGCCCTGCGACTACGAGGTGGGGCACCTGCGTCCCGATACGGGCACCCGCCATGCCCACCTGCTCACCCCGGCGACGAGGGCCGCCATCGCGCGGCGTGCGCACCGCGTGCGGGAGGACTTCGGCTACCGCACGGAGGCCGTGGCCTGACCATGCCCGTGTCAGCGCGTCAGGCGGCGCGGGAGCGGCCCGCGACGATGAGGGTCGGCATCATCCAGTCCAACTACCTGCCGTGGCGGGGCTACTTCGACATCATCGACGACGTGGACCTGTTCCTGCTCCACGACGACCTGCAGTTCACCAAGGGCGACTGGCGCAACCGCAACCGGCTGCGCACGCCCCAGGGTTCGCGGTGGTTCACCGTGCCGGTGCACTATCGGCACACCGCGCAGCGGATCGCCGAGACCGAGATCGACTACACGCGCGACTGGCGGCGTGAGCACGTGCAGCTGCTGCGGACGCACCTCGGGAGCGCGCCTTTCGTGGCCGACGTGCTCGACCTGGTGGTGCCCGAGTTCGAGGCCCGGCCGGAGACGATCAGCGCCCTGAATGCCGCCCTCATCCGGCGCGTCTGCCGATACCTGGGCATCGCCACGCGCATCCGCTTCACGTCGGAGTTCGCCGTGACGGGCGCGAAGACGGAGCGGCTCCTGGCCCTGCTGACCGCGACCGGCGCCACGACGTACCTGTCCGGGCCGAGTGCCGCCGCATACCTGGACGAGGCCCGCCTGGCCGGTGCGGGCATCCGCCTCGAGTACAAGCAGTACGACTATCCCGCCTATCCCCAGGCCTTCGACGGGTTCGACGGCGCCGTCTCGGTGGTGGATCTCATCGCCAACTGCGGCCCGGCCGCCCGCGACCTCATGACCAGCCGGTCGGCCAGCGTGCGCGCGGCATGAAGATCGGCATCTTCGGCAACACGAACAACTACCCGCTGCTGCTCGCGCTCGGCCTGCGCCGGCTCGGACACGACGTGGTACTGGCCGTCAACAGCCGCGAGCGCCTGCACCGCCCGGAGTCGCGCTGGCCGGCACTGGCCACGGGCTATCCGGACTGGATCCTCGACTGCGCGGCTCTCGACGAGGAGGCCTTCCTGTCGGGAACGCCCGCGATCGGCGACGTGCTCAACTTCCTGACGCACCAGACCGACGGGCTCGTGCTCAACCACGTGGGGCCGTCGCTGCTCGAGTACTGCGCGGGCCCCGCCGTGTCGCTCATGACCGGGTCCGATCTGACCTA
>JABFRY010000093.1 GCA_013140955.1 Acidobacteriota bacterium | reverse complement strand
TGGTGGCGCGGGCCCTGGCGTCCTCGCGCTCGGTGACGTCGATGACGTAGCCCTCCCAGCCCTGCGCCACACCCTGACCATCGAACACGGCTCGGGCGCCGGTCTCCACCACCACGTCGGTGCCGTGGTCGGCGAGCAGCCGCGTGCGCACCGTGCGCGGCGTGCCGCCGCCGTCGCGCGCCAGGTCGGCCAGGAAGCGGCACACGTCGGCCTGCGAGAACAGCGCCTCGAGGGACGGCTGGCGCAGGATGCGGCGCAGGGCGTCGTTGGCCTCCACGAGGCGGTCGTCGGGATCGAACCGGAACATGCCGATGTCGAGGTTGTCGAGCAGGCGCGAGAGACGCGGTCCAAGCCCCGACGCCGCGGCCTGCAGGCCCTCGCGCAGCATCTCCCACAGCTCGGTGTCGTCGGCCGGCGCCGGCACGTAGCTGGCCGCGCCCGCCTTGATGGCCGCCACGGCCACGTCCTCGCTGCCGGCCGCGGCAAACACCGCCACGGGCATGGTCGGCGCGAGCGCGCGCACCCGCTGCATGGTTTCGAGGGCGTCGATGCCGTGCTCGGCCACACTGCTCCCGGCCGCGCTGCTTCCGGGCACGCTGCCTGCTGCCACACTGCCTGCTGCCACACTGCTCCCGGTGTGGCCGCACACCAGCAGGTCGGCGCGCCGTCCATCCTCTTCCCACGCCAGTGCCTCGGCCTCGCCGGCAAAGGCGGCCACGCGCGCATCGGTGGGCGCCAGTACCCGCGCCACCTGCGCGGCGAGCGGGGCGGCGAGGCCCACGAGGGCCACGTGGGGGGCGTGCGGAACGTCCGGACGGGGGCCGGTCATGCGATGAGCTCCGTGGGTGCCGGGGAGAAGTGGATGCGCAGCTCGCCGTCGTCGCGCACACCCGGGGCCGGCACGCCCCGGATCTGCTCGACGAGCACCTCGGCCAGGCCCGAGAGCGCCTGCACCCGGCCGGTGCTGGCACGGACCACCAGCTCGTAGTGCGGCGTCTCGGTGCGCGTGAGGGCCATGGGGCCTTCGAGCGCCACGGTGATGTCCACGCGCCGCCGGCGGTCGGCGTGCTCGAGGGTGCCGAGCACCAGGTCCACCACGATGAGCGCGAGGGACACGGACAGGTCCACGTCCACGCGCACCGGCGCCACGTGCCCTACGGCAATCGTGGCGCGGCGCTCGGCCGGCCACAGGCGGGCCACCACCTGCTCCATGTAGCGCCGCAGGTCGAGCGTGCCGTGGGCAGGCGCCTCGTACAGCACTTCGTGCGCCGCCGCGATGGCGCGAATGCGGGCCTGGCACTGGTCCACCAGGCGCCGGAGCGCGGGTGCGCCGGCCTGGCGTGCCTGCACGCTCAGCAGGCTCGACACCACCTGCAGGCTGTTCTTCACGCGGTGGTGCACCTCGCGGATCAGGGCGTCGCGGTCGGCCAGCGCCTGGGTGAGCTGTCGCTCGCGCTGGCGCAGCTCCTCCATGTCGTCCACCACCTCGATGGAGCCGATGCGGCGGCCCGCCTCGTCGCGCACCGCCGTAATCCACTTCTGCAGCAGCACCCGCGACCCGTCGGCCCTGAGGTCGTCGGACTCGAAGCCCACGCGGTCCTCGCTGGCGAGTTGCTCTTCCATCACGTCCAGGAACGGCAGGTTCTCGGGCGGCACCACCAGCTCCAGGATGCTGCGCCCGAGCGCATCGGCCGCGGCGTAGCCGTACAGCTCCTCGGCGCGGCGGTTCCAGTAGGTGACGCGCAGGCGGTCGTCGAGGCCGATGGCGCCGCTCGGCAGCTGGTCGAGCGCCGCGGCCTGCCGCGTCAGCTCGTGCCGCCGCCGCTCGCGCTCGGTGATGTCGTGCACGATGGCCTGGTAGAAGAGGGCGTGCTCGTCGGCCTGGCGCACCATGCGCACCATCGTGGTCTCGCGCGTGCAGGCCGAGTCGTCAGGCGGCGGGGCGTCGGCATGGCCGGCTGCCGGCGACACCTCGCCCACCGGCACGGCCTCGAGGACCGAGCGACCCGACTGTGCGGCCAGCAGTCGCCGGAGCGCCGGTTGCAGAGCGTGGTCTGGCAGGTTCTTGCGCAGGTAGTCGGCCGCGCCGGCACGCAACGCGCGGACCGCGAGCCGTTCGTCGCCCGTGCCCGTGAGGAGCACCACCGGCAGCGCCGGCGCCGCCTCGTGCGCCTCGTGCAGCACGGCCTGCCAGTCGCCCCAGGCCACGGCACGCTCGGTGAGCAGCAGGTGCGCTCCGGCGCGCACCGCCGTGCGCAGCGCCTCCCGGTCCTGGATGCACACCACGTCCACCGAGGCGGGCAGCAACCCACGGACGCGCTCGCACGTGTCGGGCGCGTCGTCGAGAACGAGGACGCGCGTGATCATGTCGCGCTCCGCCTGGGCCCATTTCCGCTCGGCACCACCCATCCCACGGGCCCTATTGTGCGCGAGCCCTGCCCGCGTGCGTGGACAAACTGGTGCCGGCCGTCCGTACCTGCGCCGGCTGCGTGCACAGGGAGACCGCAGCCTCGGGTCGCCGGATGCAGCAGACGACGTAGACGCCCGGCGGGGTTCAGCGTAGCCTCTCAGCGCGAGGGCGTCCCGGCGTGTCCACAGGACAGGTCGCACGAGTCTCGACCGGAGGAGATCATGGCTCGCAGGATATTTCTGGCAGGTGGCACCGCTGTCCTCGTACTGACGGTTTCGACACAGGCGACAGAACCCGTGCTTCGAGAGCCCCCCACAACCTGGGCGCCTGCGTTCGTCCTGGCGAATGTCGCGCCACAGGCACCGCCCCCGGCGGACGATCAGGACTCCCTGGCTGCCAGCAGGATGCGGGACGATGCGATGCGGGTCTTCGCCGACGAAGGGAACGCGCTGGAACAGGACTTTGCCGGGCGCTACTTCCGTGAGACCGACCCGGACCGCAGGGCTCAGCTCTTCTCCACGACGCTCGGCGGCCGGCTCCTGGAAGACCTGCGGCTCCTACCCGACCGTCGCCCCACGCCAGGCGGCGTGGGCTTCTGGCGCACCCTGCTCCTCGCCGTCGGCGGGCGCCTGCCCCTCGAGCTGATGACCGCCCTCGCGGCGCCGGCAAACCCGTCGGCTCGCCTGGATCCGTTCGCGTTCGCCCCCGAGGCGTCTGACCAGCGTTCGAAGATTGCCGACGCAGCGGCGGTGGTCGTCATTCGCCAGCACCTCGGCGAAGCGCCCGCCACCTCCTATGCCACCGATGTCCCGCTCGTGAAGGTGCAGCATCTGGTGCAGAGTCTGCGGCTGCTGCTTGCCTCGCACCAATGGCCCACCCTCGGCATGCTCTACCTGGCCGATATGGGAGGGGTGGACCCGGCCAACCCGCTCGCCGCACCCGTGCGCGGCACGTACGCCAAGACGCTGGTCGGCTTGCTCCTCGGCACCGATTCATCGGAGTACCGCGGCTGGGATGCGAATACGGGCGAGCGGACACGAAGCGCCGCCCTCAACCACGCGCTCGACAGCCTGATGCAGCGGGCGCAGAGGGTGGTTTCTACTCCACAGCAGTTGCCAACCCAGGACTTCAAGAGCCAGGTCCAGTTCAAGCGGTGGGTCTACAACGCCGACGAGGACGAGCGCACCGTGGCGGAGGCGTTCGGCATGGCCGGACTGAATCGCTTTCGCGACTTACGGGATGAGTACCGGAGGACCGGAAACGGGGCCAGTATGGATCCAGCCCGTGCCCGGGAGTTCGATGATCTCTACAGGGCCGCCGTGGTGAAGGCCGTCACCTGGCACTGGGCCGCGTTTCTGGCGCTCTAGTCGGAGTGCTTCTAGGTCCGCGGCGCCCCCTCCGCCGGTGCCGGCGGCGTCGTCGCGGGGAAGCGCACGCGCACCACGCCGCCCGGGGCTGATTGGTACACCGCGCGGCCCCGGATCTGGTCCACCAGTACCTCGGCCAGGCCCGACAGGAGGAGCGTGCCGCCCGAGGTGGTCCGCACCACCAGCTCGTAGTCGCGCGCCTCGTCGCCCCGTGCGCCGTGCGACTCCACGATGTCCACCTCCACGTGTACGCGTCGCGCGGGCGCTGCTGGTGGAGGCGTGTCGAGTGGCGCGTCTGGTAGCGCGCCGGATGGTGTGTCTGGCCTCGTGTCGGATGCAGCGGCTGGTGGAGCGCCTGGTGGAGGGCCGTGTGGCGCGACAGGCGGCGCCTGCACCTCGGGGGGCACGGCGGGGCCTTCGATCGCGGCCAGCACCACGTCCACCACGATGAGCGCCAGGGACACGGAGAGGTCCACGTCCAGGGTGGCCGGCGCCACGTGTCCCACCCACACGGCGGCGCCCTCGTCGCCGGGCGGCCACAGGCGCGCCGCGAGCTGCTGCAGGTAGTGCCGCAGGCCCACGCGCTCGGGTGCGGACCCCTCGTACAGCGCTTCGTGCGCGGTGGCGATGGCGCGGATGCGGGCCTGGCACTGGTCCACGCTGGCGCGAACGCCCGGGGTGGCCGCCTGGCGCGCCTGCACGCTCAGCATGCTCGACACCACCTGCAGGCTGTTCTTCACGCGGTGGTGCACCTCGCGGATCAGCGCGTCGCGCTCGGCCAGGGCCTCGCGCAGCAGCCGCTCGCGCTCCCGGATCTCCTCGAAGCTCTCGACGACCACGATGGTGCCGATGCGACGGCCCTCGCCGTTGCGCACCACGGTGACCGACTTGTGCAGGTGCACGCGCGTCCCGTCCGCGCGCATGCCCGGCGACTCGAAGGCCGCGGTGTCGACGGTGTCGAGGTGGCGCTCCATGGCGGCGATGGTGGCTCTCGACTCCTCCGGCACCACCAGGTCGAGCACCGTCCGCCCCAGGGCCGCGGCCGCCGGATACCCGTACAGCTCCTCGGCCCGGCGGTTCCAGTAGGTGACGCGCAGGTCGGCATCGAGCGCGATGGCGCCGGCCGGCAACTGGTCCATCGCGGCTGCCTGCACGGTGAGCTGTCGCCGGTCCTGCAGGCGGTCCGACAGATACCGGCGTACGGCCCCGTGATAGAAGGCGCTGGAGGCCGCCACCGGCCCGTGGTCGCCGTCTCCGCCGGGCGTGGGCCCGGCCTCGGCCGGCTGCAGCAGCGGCAGCAGGGCCGCGTGCACCACGTCGTCGGGCACCGACTTGCGCAGGTAGTGGGCCGCGCCCGCCCGCATGGCCCGCACGGCCACCCGTTCGCTGCCCTGGTCGGTCCACACCACCACGGGCAAGGCCGGGTCGAGCGCGCGCGCTTCGTGCAGCACGCGAAACCAGTCGGCCCACGGCAGGATGTGCTCGGTGACCACCAGGCACGCCCCGGCCAGCACGGCGCCACGCAGGTCTTCCAGGCGGGACAAAGGGGTAACGTCTGCCCACTCGGGCAGCAGGGCCCGCAGGCGCGCGGGAGCGACGGGGGAGT
>JABFRY010000327.1 GCA_013140955.1 Acidobacteriota bacterium | reverse complement strand
CTCGGCGTGGCTGCCGAGCGCATCGGGCGCGCACGGCGCGGGTTCGGCCCCGTCCCAGTCCACGGCTACCGGCCCATCCGCGATCGGCACCAGCAGGCGGAGGTCGTCGGTCACGTCGAGATCGGAACGAACGTCCGTGTAGTGGACGCGGGCCGCGCAGTAGAGCGCCGGCACATATCGCAACGCGTGGCCATCAGGCCCCGGGACGAAGTACTCGGGCACCCCGGCCGGGAGCACTTGCCGGCCGGGTGCGGCCGGCCCTCCGTGAGGGAGCGCGACCGGTGCCGTGACGGCAGAGGCCGTGCCCGCGCTCGACGCCACGGCCGGCGGTACCAGGCGTGGGCCGGCCTGAGGGCGCGTTGCCGGTGGGACTGTGATGTCCCCCGCAGCACCCCGGTCCGCGGACAGGCGGCGCAGTTCGTCGGGACCCATCGGCCCGCGCAGGTACGACAACGTCCACCGCGTCTGGAACACCACGGGCTCCGCCTTGTGCACGTTGTGCAGCAGGAACACCCGGCTCGTCAGCGAGGACAGCATCCGGTCGAGCGTCGGGCGATCGAACGCCGACGCCGCGCCTTCCAGCCCGTCGAGCACCCGGGCCTTGTCACGCTCGGTCTGCAGGCGGCCGAGGAACCACGTGCCCGTGTTCGAGAGCGCCTTGTAGTCGAGGTCCACCGGGTTCTGCGTGGCGAGGACGAGACCCACGCCGAACGCCCGCGCCTGCTTGAGGAGCGTGAGCAGGGGCAGCTTCGAGGGAGGATTCGCCGAAGGCGGCAGGTAGCCGAAGATCTCGTCCATGTAGATCAGGGCCCGCAGCGACGACGTGCCGGACTGCGCGCGCGTCCAGTCCAGCACCGCGCCCAGCAGCAGGGAGACGACGAGCATGCGTTCGGCGTCCGGCAGGTGCGCGATTGACACGACCGAGATGCGCGGGCGCCCTTCCGGCGTGTAGAGCAGGGCACCGATGTCCAGGGCCTGGCCGCTCAACCACACGTCGAAGCCGGGCGCCGCGAGCACCGCGTTGAAGCGCAGCGCCAGGGCCTGGCGGTCGCGTGCCGGATAGAAGGTGTCGATGTCGAGGACCCCGAGCGTGTCGAACGGCGGGCGCTGGATCTGTTGTACGAGGGAGGGCAGGTCGATCGTGTGCCCCGCGCGCCAGGCATGGCTGAGCAGGTTGGCCAGCAACACCCGCTCGGGGCTCTGCGGATCCACGTCGCCCAGGCCTGCCAGCGCGAGCAGGGCCGCCGCGGTACCGTTGGCGGAGGCGGCAAGGCTCTCGGCGTCGCCACCCGGCGGAGGCGCCAGGGAGCCGAGGAGTGCGAGCGGATGGCCACTGCGACTGCCCGGCGTGAAGACCCGAACCTCCGCGGCGCTGCGGAGCCTGGCGATACGCGCGCCGTCCTGATCCCAGTCGGCCAGGCCGCGCCGCCAGGTGTCGGCCTGGGTCGCGGCCAGGCTTCGCGCATCGGCGTCGGGAGCCATCGACCGGTCCACCCATGGCTCGAATTCCTCGGCGGTGAGGCCGGGAAAGGTGAGCGCCAGGTTCGCGAGGTCGCCCTTGGGGTCGATGGCCAGGACGGGGATGCCGTCGATGGCGGCCTCCTCGATGAGTCCGATACCGAGTCCCGTCTTGCCGCTGCCGGTCATGCCGACGCAGACCGCGTGCGTCACGAGATCCTTCGACTCGTAGAGCACGGGCTCGGAGCCACGGGTGCGGGTGGACAGGTCGTACTGCCGACCGAGGTAGAACAGGCCGAGCGCTTCGTAGGCGGGCGTCATGGCGGTCATTATCGTCCGGCGTTCGCCGGGCGGAACGGCCGTGTCAGGGAGCCGTCGGGACGTGCCACAGGTAGAGCGTATGGGACCGGCCATCCGATGCCGTGAAGGTCTCCACCTGCGCCGGCTCCCAGTCGCCCATTGCGAAGTCGTGCGACACGATGCGCGTGCCTGGCGCCAGCTGCGCGAGCAGGAAAGGTCGGAGCCTGGCGTTGGAGGCGGACAGCAGGTACAGCGTGACGACCGTGGCCGCCGACACGTCGGCCGCGAACACGTCGCCCGCCTCGAAGCGGGTGAGGGGCAGGACCCCGGCCGCCGTTGCGGCCGCCACGGACCGGGCCACCAGTCCGGGCTCGAGTTCGATGCCCACCCCGCGCGCGCTGTACCGGCGGGCGGCCTCGATGACGATGCGCCCGTCGCCGCTCCCAAGGTCGTAGACGACGTCCGCGCTGGTGACCGCAGCCAGCTCCAGCATCCGCGCCACGACATCGGGAGGGCTGGGCACGTACGGCGCCAGGACGGCGGCCCCCTGCGTGCGCCCGGCAATCGAGGCGAGCAGGATGCCCAGGCACATCGTGCCGCATGTCAGCGCGCGTACGCGGACCATCCGACGGATTGTATACATTCGCACAGTGGGGAGATGAGAGCCCATCTGTATCCCAAAACGGACACGTGCGGGGGCGTTCCAGCGTGACACGCGAGTTTTCTGTTGATTTTCTGCCAATCTGATGCAGCCAACGGTCCCTTCGAGGGGTTGAACTGTCGAAAAGCCGTGCTTGGCTGGCCTTTGGGGTTGCCTGAATGGGGCAACTGGTCTATACTCTGAGCTGCTGTTCCCAGCACCGGCCAGCATCCCGCACAACCTTCCTGCACGGGGGACACGTGACATTCCAGGTGGGCGACAAGGTCATCTACCCAAACCATGGATTGGGTATCGTCGAAAAAGTCGAAGAGAAGACCATTCTGGGGACGACCTGCGGATTTTTTCATCTGCGCATCGTGGCCAATGAAACCACGGTGCTCGTGCCCGTCTCCAACGTTGACGGCGTCGGCCTTCGGAAGGCCATCACGGATGAGGAGGTCGAGCGCCTCTTCTCGTTGCTCAGTAACGGCAAGATCGACAATCACCAGAACTGGAAGGGTCGGTTCAAGGACAATTCCGACAAGATGCGCACCGGATCCATCTACGACATGGCCGATGTGCTCAAGAGCCTGACCTTCCTCAGCAAGTCCAAGAGTCTCTCGTTCCGTGAGAAGCGCATGCTCGACCGCGCCAAGGCCCTGATCGTCTCGGAGATTTCCGAGGTGATGCGGGAGAAGGCCGGAGAAATCGAGGACAGGGTCGATCGTGCCCTTGAGCGCTGCTTCATGGTCAAGGCCCGCAACGTGGCCAGGGCCTCGGCCCGAAAGGTCGCCAAGGCGACTACGGCCAAGCCCGCGGCTGTGGCCCCGCGTCGGGCCGCCCGGGCGTCGTAGGCGGCGTCCACGTCATTCTGCGCTGTTCGAGCCCGGGTGGTTCTTCCGCCCGGGCTTTTTTCGTCGAGCCCCTCCCCAGCTCCTGCCATGCTCTCCACCGCTGCCGCTGCCGTCCGGTCCGTGGTCACCTACGCAGGTGTCCTTGCCTATATCGCGGTTGCGGGCCCGCTGGGACTCTTCATCAGCGTGGTCTTCAAGTGGAAGGACGGGCTCTATGCCCTCGGACACGCCGGTGTCCGCCTGGCGCTGGGGATGTCGGGTATCCGCTACCGCGTGGAGGGGCGCCAGCACGTCCCGTCCGGCGCCGTCGTGTTCTGCTCGAACCACGAGAGCAACGTCGACCCACCCATCCTCTTCGAAGCGCTCCACTCGCATCTCCACATCCTGTACAAGGCCGAACTCCACGGCTTTCCGATCATGGGGACGGTCTTCGATGTCGGCGGCTTCGTGCCCGTGGACCGGGGCGACCGCGACCGTGCGCTGGCCTCGATCGAGCGCGGCGCGGCCTCGCTGCGCGCCGGCAACTCCTTCCTCATCTTCCCGGAGGGCACGCGCAGCCGGACGGGAGCCCTGCTCCCGTTCAAGAAGGGCGGCTTCATCATGGCGATCAAGGCGCAGGTGCCCATCGTGCCGGTGGCCGTGCAGGGGGGACGGGCCGCGATGCAGAAGGGCAGTCCCTGGGTCAGGCCCGTACGCGTGAGCGTCAGGATTGGCCGTCCCATCGAGACCGCCGGTCGCGACGTCGATGACCGGGGCGCGCTGGTCGCCGAGGTGCGGGAGGCCATCGAGGCGTTGCTGGCCGAGGGACCGGTGTGGACCTGATCGCGACGCTCGGCCGGACCCTGGGGTTCTCGTTCGCGGCGGGTGTCAACGTGTACGCCACCGTGGCGATGCTGGGGCTGGCACAGCGGTTCGCGTGGGTCAGCCTGCCCGACCAGTTCGAGGCGTTCGCCAGCACGCCCGTGATTGCGGTGGCGCTCGTGATGTACGCCGTCGAGTTCGTGGCCGACAAGGTGCCGCTCGTGGATTCGGCGTGGGACGCGCTTCACACGGTGATCCGGCCGCTCGGCGGGGCACTGATTGCCGTCACCGCCATCGGCGAGGCCTCGCCCCCCGTGCTGGTCCTCGCGGCACTGCTCGGCGGTTCCGTTGCGGCCGGGAGTCACCTGGCCAAGGCCGGCACCCGGGCCGCGGTCAATGTGAGCCCCGAGCCGTTCTCGAACTGGTTTCTCAGCCTCGCCGAGGACGGGCTGGCGTTCGGGCTGGTGTACCTGGCCCTCGCGTATCCGGTCCTGGCGCTTGGCGTAGCCCTGCTCCTGATTGGCGCGGCCGTCGCCGTGGGCATCGTGTTCGCCAGGGCCCTGCGACGCCGGACGGCGGCCCGCCAGGCGTAGGGACCTCGGAAGGAAGCTGCGCGACGATCCGCGTTACACTCGAACCGTCCAGCGCGCCTGCTGCAGGAGTCCTCCCATGATTCGTCTCCTGATCCTGTGCCTCACCCTGTTCGGGGCGTCATCGCAGGCGATGGCGCAGGTGCCGGCTGTCGCTCCCACGTCCGCTCCCGCCCGCGCCGCCAATGAGGTCCGCCTCGATGTCCACCTGGATGGCGACGACACCAGCCTCGTGCCGGCCACGTTCACCGTCGTCGAGAACGGAGTCGTCCAGTGGATCGATCGTGTGGAACGGGTGGTGCGGGGCGACGACCCGGCACAGGCGTCCGGCGCCGGGGCCCGACGGGTCGTGGTGTTCGTCGACGCGGGCAACCTGCGGCAGGCCGACTCCCGCTGGGACGATGTGGTGGCGCTCCTCGACGATCTCATCGCGGACGACGACCGAGTGGCCGTCGTCAGTCGCGAGACCAGCGATCCCCCGCTGTTCGGCGCCGCGGCGGATGCCCTTGCCCGCGTGGCATTCCTGCGGTCGGTCGCCGCCCAGGGCCCCGACGCCGACCGGGCGCTCGAGCAGCGCCTGACCCGGTGCCTGGCGGGGGACACGCGCGACGGTGCGGCAGCGTTCCTCGTGTCGGGCCTGATGCGTCGCCATCGCGAGGCCACCACGTTCGACCGCCTCGACACGCTCGTGGCCGACCTGCATCCGCTCGCCGACGACCGCACGGCCGTGCTGATCATCACCGACGGCTGGCAAC
>JABFRY010000350.1 GCA_013140955.1 Acidobacteriota bacterium | reverse complement strand
CAGGAACGACGGGCTCACGAGAATCCGCTGGAGGGCGAGCTCGATGCCCATGTCGAACGTGCCGCCCGACCGGCATTCCTCGTAGAACGCCATGAGCGTATCGATGTCGGGCTCGGTCGCCGGGCGCCGGTAGGCGCGGCGCGCCAGGGTGCCGAGGATCTGCCGCGCGCAGCTGGTCTCCTCCGCGGCCTGCGCCGGACGGCACGTGAAGACCCGCTGGTAGCTCGGCGACGACTCGGCCCCGCCCGCGTTGAGCGGCCCCAGCACCTCCAGCTCGCGCAGCGCCGCGCCTTCCCGAGTCTCCCGCTCGTCGTCGGTGCCACGGCCGATGTACGGCTTCAGGAAGGGCTTGCGGAAGCCCTCGGACACCGCGGCGGTCTTCATCAGGAACGTCGCGCGGATCTCGCGCACGCCGGCCTGCAGCGGAACCCGCACTTCCCAGTTGTCGTCCACGTTGCGCGGCGCCTGCTCTGCGCGGTCGATGCGCTGCGGCCGGCCCTGCGACACCTGCCGCTCGAGATTGAGGTCCGACCCCGGCGTGGCTGGCAGCGTGAACACCTCGACGCGCTCGCCGTCCACGCTGATCTCGAGGACCTGCTCGCCGAGGTAGTGGGGAATGTCGTAGTCGATGCCACGCCCGATGCGGGCCTTGATGACGTACTCGCCGTCCCGCGGCGCGACGTACTGCACGAGGATGCCGCCCCGTGTGCCGACCGGCATGCCCTCGAGGCGCACGTCCTGATCGAGCTGGTCCGGCACCCGGTAGTGCTCGCCGCCGGGAGGCGCGGGCGTCCCGAGCGCCAGACGCGCCACCTTCTGCGCGGCGTTGAGATAGCGCTCGGTCAGCAGCGGCGACAGCTTGAGGACGCCGGCGATGTTGTCGAAGCCGTAGCTGATCTCGTCGGTGGGCAGCCAGTCGGTGGCGTCCACGTCGAGGGCCAGCAGGTCGCGCACCGCGTTCTGGTACTCGGCGCGATTCAGCCGGTGGAACGGTTCGGTGCGGCCGGGGTCTGGTCGCTCGGCAGCGGCGGCGTCGAGTGCCGCCTCGAGCGACGCGGTGAAGCCTTCCATGACCTGCGCATCCGGACGCCTGGCGCCGGCCGGCGGCATCAGGCCCGCGCGCAGCTTCACGACGGCCTTCTCCCACTCGTCGGCGTGCGCACCGACATCGGCGACGTCGAGCCCGTCAAGCGCGAGGCCGCCGGCTTCCATGCGCTGGTTGTGGCAGGTGACGCAGTACGTGTCCACGAACGCCTTCGACGGCGTCTCCGCCGTTGCCGACGCACGTGTCTGCGCAGCCGGCGAGGCGCTCTGTGCCCACGCATGCGCCTGCGTCTGCACCGGTGTCGCGGCAGTCGCCTCGTCCGTGCTGTGCGCAGCGTGCGGCGTCAGGGCGGGTATCGCGGTGAACCCGCCGTCAGACGCCGAGCGGACCGCTACCGAGGCCAGCACGAGCCACCCGAGCAGACCCAGCCACACCCAGCGACCCTGTCGAATCCCGTGTCCCTTCATGAACCCTCCGACTGCAGTCCATCGAGCCAACGCGCCCCCGCGACACACCGGTCGCACAAGGGCCCGCCGTGGAAAGAGCAATATCGACTCCAGGCTGGAGGGGTTCGACATTCGTGCACGACTCGCCTGCAACTCCCACCGGCGCAATCGCTTGCGCGCACATGCCGGGTCGGGGGTCGTGCGCGGTCCCAGGCATCGGAGGAACTGAAATGTCTGTCGCCTGTCGCGACTCTTGCAGCGATGTCGTGCACGCCCTGCGGCACACGCGCGTCACCCGCATAGAGATGTCATGGCGCGGTCGTAGGTCCGCAGGTACACGCGATGACGAACATTTGAGTTCATCCGAACGGCGTATCACCCCACGCCTGTAGCTCTCCGGCTGCGGGCGATCGACGAGCGCGCGGCCTCGTGAAGGCGTCCATGCGCAATCGCTCAGCAAAACACCGGTCCATGCGTAGGGCGCACGTAGTGGCTCGTCGCTTGCACAAGTGGTCGGCACGCACGCGCAACACCGCGTGACGCACTGCGGCACCACGCACAGTGCCGGACACGGCGTCGCTCCACATCACGACCGTGCACGTTCCCTCGTCGGCCACTTCGTAAGGAGGTCGCTACATGCGCCGCTATCTGTGTTGGTTGTTCGCGTTCGCACTCCTGATCCCTGCCCACGCCGCCGCCCAGCAGAACGCGTCGGTCCAGGGGTCCATCGTCGACGAGTCGGCAGGAGCGCTCCCTGGCGCGACCGTGACCGCCACGGAGGCAAACACCGGCTTCCAGTCGCTGACCGTCACGACCGAGGACGGCCGCTTCCGCCTCGACAACCTCCCGCCAGGCCAGTACCTGCTGCGCGTGGAGATGCCGGGCTTCGCGACGACCGAAGTGCCGAGCCTCGAACTGCTCGTCGGCGCCAACGCACGACTCGCGCCCATGTCGATGAAGCTGGCGACGCTCGAGGAAACGGTGACCGTGACCGGCGAGACGCCGCTCGTGGACGTGACGTCCTCGCAGGTGGCGGGCAACATCGACCGCCGGCAGATGGCCGAACTTCCGCTCCAGGGCCGCAACTGGCAGGAGCTGTCCCTCATGGTGAAGGGCGTGACGGCCAACAACGTCACCAACACGCCAGGCGCCTCCGACGGTCAGTTTCAGCTGAACCTGGACGGGCAGCAGATCACGCAGCGCGTGGCCGGCTCGGGGTTCGGCCAGCCGAAGGTGAGTCGTGAGGCGATCGCCGAGTTCCAGATCGTCACCAACATGTTCGACATCACGCAGGGCCGCTCCACCGGCATGCAGGTGCAGGCGGTCTCCCGCGCAGGCACCAACGACCTGCGCGCGGTCACCTACGGCTTCTTCCGCTCCGACAAGTTCAATGCCCCGGACCCGGTGGCGGGCGAAGTGCTGCCCTTCCAGAACCAGCAGGCCGGCTTCACCGTGGGAGGCCCGATCGCCCGGGACAAGGCCCACTTCTTCGCGTCCTACGAGTACGAGCGCGAGCCGAGCACGGCGTTCCTCCAGCCCACGCGCCTGCCGAACCAGACGTTCCGCTTCGAGACGAAGTCCGTGAACAAGAACTACCTCGGACGGGTGGACTACCAGCACTCGCCGACCGACACGTTCACGGTCCGGGGCCAGCGGTGGGACTTCAACAACCCGTTCGACATCTCGAGCGGCACGGCCCATCCGTCCACGGCCGAGCAGCTCACGCAGCGCTCGACCAACGTGTTCGGCACGTGGACGCACGTCATCAGCTCGAACCTGATGCTGCAGGTGCACGGGGGCTACAACGGCTTCTCGTGGTTCAACGACGCGATTCCGTCGAACGACGTGCAGTTCTACCAGACGCCGTTCTTCGTGCCGCAGATCTCGTTTCCCGGCCTGACGCTCGGCGGGCAGCGCAACTACCCCAACTACACGTGGCAGGACACGCTGAGTTCGCGGGGCGACCTGACGTGGAACACCGACCGGCACGAGATGAAGTTCGGCGCGGAGTTCCTGCGGGTGAAGGACACGAAGAACTGGTCGCTGAACCGGCGCGGCACCTACGTCTTCGCCACGCGCCCGTCGGACGCGGAACTCGAACGGCGCTTCCCGGCCGATGCCTGGGACGATCCGTCGCAGTGGGATCTCAGCGGCCTCGAAGCCAACCTGCAGCGCTTCGACATCAACTTCCACCCCGACTACCTGGTGGACACGCCGCGACCCACGCTCGCCCTCTGGTTCGGTGACAACTGGCGCGTCAGCGACACCCTGTCGGTGAACGTCGGCGTGCGCTACGACGCGGACTGGGGCGCCACCAACCCGCCCTTCGTCACCGACAACGTGATCCTCATCGACAACGGCGTCGAGTCGAGGGACTTCGGCTACAAGACCGGCATCCGCGACCTGAACAACGTGGCGCCGCGCGTGGGCTTCGCCTACAACGTCGGCGGCACGGGCGACCTGGTGATCCGCGGGGGCAGCGGCATCTACTACGCCACGCCGGTGTCCAACGTCACCTACAGCCACCAGTTCTACAACCGTGCGGTGGCCGCCACGTTCCTGCCCGACGGGCCGGGCTTCATCGAGAACCCGACCCGCGGCGTGACCGCCGAGGACTACCTCACGGGTCGCGTGCCCGCGCCCGTGCAGACGGCGCGCATCATCGCGGACGACTACGTGATGCCCTACAGCCTGCAGAGCTCCATCGGCTTCCAGAAGCAGCTGGGTGCGGTGATGGGCTTCGACGTGGACCTGACGCACCTGAGCGAGCGCAATCAGGTGTGGGGCCGCGACCCCAACCTGTTCTTCGACCCGGTGACCGGCTACAACCTCGACCCGGCACGCGCCGGCCGGCCGAACCCCGAGTGGGGCGAGATCCAGTGGATGGAGAGCAAGGGCAAGAGCGAGGCACTCCTGCTGGCCACCTCGTTCACGCGCCGGTTCCGGAACAACTTCCAGGGCGGCGTCACCTATACGCGCACGCTCCGGCGCAACGACAACACGACCGGCTTCGGCATCCAGGCGAACAACCAGTTCGACCTCGAGGACGAATGGTCGCGCTCCACGGACTTCCAGCGCGACACGTTCCGCGCGAACGGCATCGTCAACCTGCCGGGCCAGATCACGCTGGGCGCGTCGTTCTTCTACGGGTCGGGCGCCTACTACAACGCGACGCGCACGGGTCGTCCGTTCAACAAGCCCGGCACGAACCGCCTCAACACGGGCGCGCCCATCACCATCCCCGCGGCCGTCCTGAGCCGATGGGAGGGCCCGGCGGTCATCGCGACCGGTGCGGAGTGGCCCCGCAACGCGCTGCGCGGCCTGCCGCTCCACAAGCTGGACATGCGGGTCTCGAAGATCGTGCGGTTCTCGTCGAGCGTGGAGGTGACGCTGCTCGCCGAGGTGTTCAACGTCTTCAACCGCAAGAACTACGGCAACTACCAGACGCAGCTCGACTCGGCGGTCTTCGGACAGCCTGTGGCGTCGTCGGGCAACGCCTACGTGCCGCGCACCGGGCAGGTGGGCTTCCGGCTGGCGTTCTAGGACGCCGCATGGAGCACCCTGGCCTCGACGGCGCGCACACGGCGGCCAGGACGGCCGCCGCATCCAGCCCTCCCCTCCCCCCGACCGCGGTCGGGGGGAGGCTCCTCGCCTCACGCCGGTCGGTACTGACAGACGGGGGCGACCATGTCGGCTAGGGCCACCGCCGACTACGTGCGCACGGCCATCGACCGGTCGCAGGGCCGGTCGGTGGTGCTCTCCCGAGGCGGCATCGTCGCCACCGAACACCCGCTCGCCTCGCAGGCCGGCGCCTCCGTGCTGGCGCGGGGGGGCCACGCGGTGGATGCCGCCATTGCCGCCAACGCCGCCATGGGCGCGGTGGCCCCGATGATGAACGGCATCGTGGACCATCGCGA
>JABFRY010000548.1 GCA_013140955.1 Acidobacteriota bacterium | reverse complement strand
GCACAGGGGTCAGCACGATGTCCTGCAGGACGCTCACGTCCAGCCGGTCAGCCGCGGATGCGCCCGCTGGGGCGGGCGGCAGGTGGAGCGTGTGCCAGCCGCCGGCGAGATACATCCCGACCCGGCCCCTGCCCGCGGGAGCCGGCGCCCCGTCGTCGATCGACAGCACGCGCCCCAGGGCCTCGAGAAAGGCCTGCGGCGTGTGACCGTTCAGATCCTTCACGACCCGGTTGTACGGGAGCACCTGCATCTGCGCGTCGGGAAATGCCACGGCGAGCACGCTGTCCCACTCGCCGGCCTGCCCCGACGGCCCCCGCAGGTGCTGTCGGGCGCGGGCGGCGCTCGCCGCCCGGTGGTGGCCATCCGCGATGTAGAGCGCCGGAATCGCGGCAAAGGCCTCGACGAGCGAACGCTCGTCCGTCTCCGACACCAGCCAGACGGTGTGCGTGACGCCGTCGTCGGCGACGAAGTCGAACAGCGGAGGGGCGGACGTCACCCGCGACACCGTGGCGTCCACGTCGGCACTGGCGCGGTAGGTGAGGAACACCGGGCCGGTCTGGGCACGGAGTTCGAGGATGTGCCTGGTGCGGTCGTCCTCCTTGTCGCGCCGGGTGCGCTCGTGCTTCCTGATGAGATCCTGCGCGTACTCGTCGAGCGAGAACCCGCCCGCCACACCGGTCTGAACGTGCGCGCCCATCGCGAGGCGGTAGACGTACAGGCTCGGCCGGGACTCGACGACCAGGGGCGCGGACTCTCGCAGGCGGCGGAAGTTCTCCGCGGCGCGCGCGTACACGTCGGGGGCATAGTGGTCGATCGTGGGTGGGAGATCGATTTCGGCGCGCGAGACGTGGAGAAAGCTGAGGGGCTGATCGGCGGCCAGGGCACGGGCCTCGTCGGCGCTGACGACGTCGTAGGGCACAGCGGCCACGCGGGCGGCCGTGGCAGGCTCCGGGCGAAGAGCACGAAAGGGGATCAGCGCGGCCATCGGAAACCGAGATTATAGCGGATGGACCTGGCGTCCCCGGCCGGCCTGGAGCCGGGCGGCACCCCGTGAAGGCCGGATCGCGGTGCCTATTCGGCCAGCCGGAGCGCCGGTCCGCGCAGCGTTTCGAGCGCCTGGTCGCGCTCCTGCAGGAACGCCTGCATCAACGCGGGCGGCACGGGCTCGCCCGACGGCATTTTCTGGTGTTCGGCGAGAGGATTCACGAAGGCCCCGTTCTTCTTGAGCGCGTAGTGCAGGTGCGGTCCCGTCGCCAGCCCGGTGGAGCCCACGCGTCCGAGGACCTCGCCCTGGTTGATGCGCATGCCGGCCCTGAGCCCCTGGGCGAACGCCGACAGGTGGAGGTACAGCGACTCGTAGCCTCCCGTGTGCCTGATGCGCACCATCCGGCCGTTGGTGCGATCGAAGGTGGCCGAGATCACCGTGCCCGACGCGATGGCGAGCACCGGCGCGCCCGTGGGAGCGGCGTAGTCCACCCCGTTGTGCGCCCGCGTGGTGTGCAGCACGGGGTGAAGGCGGCGGAGGGAGAAGCGCGACGTGATCCGGGGCTCGAACTTCAGCGGCGACCGCAGGAAGAACCGGCGCAGGGACCGGCCCTGCTCGTCGTAGTAGCCCGCCTCGCCGCCGGGCGGCGTGAAGCGGAAGGCCCGCAGCGTGCGGCCCCCGTTCTGGAACTCGGCCGCCAGGATGTGGCCATAGCTGGCGGGGCCGCGCTCGCGCGTGTACTTCTCGAACGACAGAGCGAATCCGTCCTCGGGCTGGATGTCGCTGTTGAAGTCGACCTCGCCAGCGAAGATCCCCGCCAGCGCAACGGCCAGTTCCGCGCCCTCTCCGGTCTCGGCCATCGCCTGGAACAGCGACGGGGTGTCGCGGTCGATGCGGCCCGCGGCCGTCTCGAGCGCCAGCGTCTTCGGAATGGGCAGGACCTCGGCCCGCAGCACCCCGCTCACACCTTCCGGAGCAATGCGCAAGAGCCGATCGGCGTCAATCTCGTACTCGAAGAAGCGGAGGGCTCCCTGGAGGGATCGCTCGAGGGAATAGGGCTGGGCCGCGCGCAGACGCCGCAGATCGAACACCGCGCCAGCCGCATCGACGACGTGCTTCACCACGTCGCCCGCCAGACCCTGTGTCCGCAACATGGCGTCGAGCGTGGCGTTGGTCGGCACCTCGCCGCGCACCAGCATGGTGTCGGCGGGAAGGAAGATGTCGGTCGTTCTGGCGCCCTGGCGCTCGGGTGCCACGTCGCTTGCGGCGCAGGCGACCAGGCCCGCGGCGGCACAGGCCACGAGCAGCCGTGCCAGCCGCCCGCGGACGCGGGCAGGCGATTCGGGGGCGAGTCGGGAGGGCGAGATACCCCTGCGCGCGTGTATGGCGTCCGCGTCGATGCCGGTGAATCGCACAGTTACGGCCCTCCCTCGCTGCGTTCCAGGACCCCGACGTCCGGATGTGTCCCGCAGTCCGTCCCCGCCCATCGTTTCGGCCGACAGGGTCCGGCCGGCCAGTCTGGCCGTGGCGCCGCCCCCCCAGGGCGGCGGCAAAGCGCACATGCTATCAATTCCGCCCGGAAATTCCCAAGGGCTCGCATCCCGTCCCGGCCGGTCCGTTGACTGCTAGACTGACGTCCCGACGTGACCGCGTGGCCGACCGGGTGGGCCAGGCCGATCCCGCGCCGGAACCAATCACCGCATCCGGGCCACGGCCTCGGCCGGGCCCGCAAGGACTGCCATCATGACGACACGCCTGCCGCGCCGAGTCGCCGTCATCGCCCTGTTGACCCTCTCCGCCCTCGCCACGCCCCTGGCGCAATCCGGCGAGCGGGTGGATCTGGCGGCCGTGGCCCGCATCAAGGAGGAAGGCCTCCAGCGCTCCCAGGTGATGGACACCGCCTGGTACCTGACCGACGTCCACGGGGCACGCCTGACGAACTCCCCCGCGATGATCGAGGCCGCCCGCTGGGCCATCGACCGGCTGACCGGGTGGGGACTGCAGGACGTCCGCCGGGAGAACTGGGGACCGTTCGGCCGCGGCTGGGAGAACGAGCACGTCGTGGCACGCGTGGTCGGCCCCCGCCCCTTCGACCTCATGGCCTATGCGCAGGCCTGGACGCCGGGCACCGACGGTCCCGTCACCGCCGACGCGGTGGTCGCGGTGATCGACGAGGAGAAGGACTTCGAGACATGGCGCGGCAAGCTGAAGGGCAAGGTCGTGCTGGCCCGTCCCGCCACCGATGTGCGCGCCCTCTTCACCCCCACCGCACGCCGGTTGACGGACAGCGAACTGGACGACATCCAGGAGATGCCCGTTCGTGCGCCCCGCCGGCAAGGGAACGGCGCCCCTCCCCGCAACATCGCCCAGGACCGTCTCGAGTTCTTCGCCCGTGAGGGGGTGGCGGCCGTCCTCGAACCCGGCTCGGGGCGCAACGACCACGGCGCCGTGCTCGTGACCGGTCCGCGTCAGAACCGTGACCCGAAGGCACCGCCGGCGGCGCCGCAGCTGACGGTCGCCGCCGAACAGTACAACCGGCTGGTGCGCCTGGCCGAGCGGGGACAGCCCGTGCGCGTGATGCTGGACGTGCGCAGCCGCTTCGTCGATGACACGCTCGACACGTTCAACATCGTGGCGGAATTGCGGGGAACCGACCGGGCGGACGAGGTCGTCATGCTCGGAGCCCATTTCGACTCGTGGCACACCGGCACCGGCGCCACCGACAACGCCGCGGGGGTCGCGGTGATGATGGAGGCCATGCGCATCCTGCGCGCCACCGGACTGCCGCTGCGGCGTACGGTGCGCCTGGCGCTCTGGACGGGTGAGGAGCAGGGGCTGCTGGGCTCGCGGGCGTACGTCCGGCAGCAGTTCGGCGACCCCGATACCATGCGCCTGCTGCCGGGCCACGCCCGGCTCTCCGGCTACTTCAACATGGACAACGGAACCGGGGCCATTCGGGGCGTCTACCTGCAGGGGAACGAAGCCATCCGACCGGTCTTCGACGCGTGGATGCAGCCGTTGCGCGATATCGGGATGGAGGCGCTGACGATCCGCGGCACCGCCGCCACCGACCACGTGCCGTTCGACGAGGTGGGCCTGCCCGGGTTCCAGTTCGTCCAGGATCCCATCGAGTACGGCAGCCACTCGCATCACACCAACATGGACCTGTACGACAGGCTGCAGGCCGAGGACCTGATGAAGAATGCCGCGATCGTGGCCACGTTCGTGTACCAGGCAGCAAACCGTGACGACCTGCTGCCGCGCAAGGCCCCGCCCACGCCGCGCGTGACCCAGGAAGGTCAGGTCTCGCGGTAGACCCGGCACCGGAGACGCCTCTCTACCAGGTGGAACTGTCGTCCATCCTCATCGCCGCGCTGGTCACCGCGGTCGTCACCGCCGTCGTGACGGCCGTCGTGACGGCGCTGATCGTGCGCAGCCTCGCCGGCCGCGCAGCGGCCGACGCCCGGGCGAGCCTGACGGGCGAGCTGTCGGTGGCCGTCGCCCGGGCGGACGATGCCAGAGCCCGGCTCTCGGAGGCTGAAGCCACCGCTGCCGCGCGCGGGGAGGAGGTCACCACTCTGCAGCGCAGGAACGCGCTCCTGGAGCGGGACGCGACCTGGCTCTCGGGCGAGCTGGCGCAGGAGCGCCAGAACCTCGAGGCCACGCGCGCCCTGCTCGAGCGGACCGATGCGCGCCTCAAGGACTCCTTCCAGGCGCTGGCCGCCGAGGCGCTCCACGCGAACCGCTCGGCGTTCCTCGACCTGGCCAGGACGTCGTTCGAAGGGTTCCGGGCGCAGGCCGAGATGCAGGACACGGCGCGCCACAAGGCGCTCGACGGCCTGGTGCAGCCCATTGCCGAGACGCTGCGCCAGGTGGACACGCGCCTGCACGAGACCGAGCGCGAGCGCATCGACGCCTACGCGCGTCTGGCCGAGCAGGTGACCCAGCTCGGCTCCACGGCGCAGATGCTCTCGCGGGCGCTGCGGACGCCGGCCGTGCGCGGCCGGTGGGGCGAGATGCAGCTGCGACGCGTGGTCGAGATCGCCGGCATGCTCCTGCACTGCGATTTCGAGGAACAACCGTCGCTCAGCGGCGAGGACGGCCGGCTCCGGCCCGACATGATCGTGCACCTCCCGGGGGGGCGTCAGATCGTGATCGATGCGAAAGCCCCCCTCGAGGCGTTCCTCGACGCGCAGGAGGCCACCGACGACGAGACACGCCACGCCCGGCTCCGGCTCCACGCCCGCCATGTGCGCGACCATGTGGACCGGCTCGCCAGCAAGGCCTACTGGGAACAGCTCGGCAACTCACCGGAGATGGTGGTCATGTTCCTGCCCGGAGAGACCCTCTTCTCCGCGGCGCTGCAGAACGACCTCACCCTGGTCGAACACGGCCTGCAGCAGCGCGTGGTCCTGGCCAGCCCCATCACGCTCATCGCGCTGCTGACG